>NZ_WMLF01000002.1 GCF_014156695.1 Streptomyces durbertensis
GGCTCGGTGGGGGCGGCGGCCGGCGCCGCCACGTGCAGCGCCCGGCACCAGACGTCCTGGTCACCGGCGAACAGCGCCACGTGGGCGCTCTCCGGCCCGGCGGCCGCGGCCAGACGCGACCACAGCTCCCGCACCGCGTCCGCCACCGGGACCGGGCGCAGTCCGTAGGTGTCGGTGAGGTAGCGCTGCGCGGCCGGTTCCGGGGTCATCCCGGCGCCGGCCAGCACCGGCCAACCGACCGACAGGGTCCGCCCGTTCCGTCGTCCCTCGCGCACCCAGCGGGCCCGGGCCGTGGCGAAGCCGTCCAGGAATCCGTTCGCGAACGCGTAGTCCGACTGTCCCTGGTTGCCCACCAGGGCCGCCAGGGAGGAGGCGACCACGAAGAAGTCCAGCGGGTGGTCGGCGAACGCCGCGTCGACCGCCACCGCGCCGAGGGCCTTGGCCCGGCAGACTTCTTCGACGTCGGACAGGTCCTTGCCCCGCAGGAAGCCGTCCCGTAGCACCCCGGCCACGTGGAAGACGCCACGCAGCCGCGTGCCGGAGCCCGCCAACGCGGCGGCGAGCCGGTCGAGTTGTTCCGGGTCCGTGATGTCACAGCGGTGGTGGGCCACCGCGTTCTCCGGGCCCAGGCCCCGCAGCCAGTCCAACGCCTCCTCGTCGGGCGTGGAACGTCCGACGAGCACCAGCCGCGCCGTGGGCTGGGCCGCGCGCACCGCCTCGGCGATCGAGCGGCCGAGCCCGCCGAGGCCACCGACGACGAGGTAGCTGCCGCCCGGTACGAGGAGTGAGGTCGGTTCGGCACCGCTCCCTCCCGAGGAGGGGTCCGGCACCACCACCACGTGCTCCCGGGTACCGGGACGCAGCCGCACCCAGTCCTGTCCGTCGGCCGGCGCGGCGCCGACCTCCGCCAGTACGGCCTCTCGGGCGGCTTCCGGTCGGGCACGCCGCCATCGCGCGTCCAGGGTGAGAACGGCCGGTCGCAGCCTGGACGTCTCCCCGGCCACCGTGCGCACCAGGCTGTGCAGGCCGCGCACGGCCGGCGGCGGCTCCTCCTCCGCCTCGGTCACCAGCAGCACCCGGGCCCCGTCCAGGGACCGGCAGCGCACCAGCGCGCGCAGCGGTCGGAACACCCCGTCCAGTGCCGCCGCGCGGAACTCCGACCAGCCTGCGGCGACGTCCGCCCGCCCTGCCGGAAGGTCCCCGAAGCGGAGTCCCGCCGAGGGGCCCGTGAGGTCGATGAGAACGGTCGCGGGGGCGCCGGTTCGTCGGACGGTCTCCTCGAGAACGGCGGTGTCGCACGCCTCGGCGAGGGACAGCCGGGTGCCGCCGAGGTCGGCGAGCCGACCGTCTCCGACGACCCACAGCGGTCCGGGCGGACCGGCTTCCGGAAGCGGGGCCTCACGCCAGGCCAGTCGGTAGCCCGCGAGGTCCGGTACACCCTGAGCGGATGCCACCACTGCGGGCGCGCGCGGAGCGGCGCCGTCCACGACGTCGGCCGGGTGGTCGGCCGGCTGTACGACGTGCCGGATCCGTTCCTCGGGCTCGCGCGGCTCGACGCGGACGCGGAACCCCTCGATCTCCGCGAGCGTCCGCCCCGACGTGACGTCGATCAGCCGCAGGTCGAAGACGTGTGTTCCGGTCGACTCGTCGGCCCGCACCCGCCGCGCGTGGACGTGGACGGCGCCGGTGACCGGAGCCAGCATGACCAGCCGGTCGATGGCGAGCGGCCGGTAGCGGCGGCGGCCGGCGGGCTCCTCCGCCACCAGCAGGAAAGCCGCGGTCTGGCAGGCGCCGTCGAGCAGCGCCGGATGCAGCACCTGGCGGCCGTCGCGGTCCTCCCCTTCCGGCAGGCGGAGTTCCGCGGTGGACTCGTCGCCTTCACACCGCGCCCGACGCACGGTCCGGAACAGCGGGCCGTAGCTGAACCCTTGCGCGGCGAACAAGCGGTAGAACGCGTCGGAGTCGGTGCCGTCGGCCCTGAGGTACCGGGCGAGGTCCTCAGGACGGTAGACCACGTGCGGCCGTACGGGGTCCTCCTCGCGTGGCTCGGTCCAGCCCTCCGCCACGGTCGCCGTCGTGCCGCCCGTCTCCGCGTCGATCCGGAAACGACGGGCGCCGTGCCGGTCGGCCTCGCCGAGCTCGGCGCTGACCGTCATCGGCAGCCCGCCGGCCGGCGCGGGCCAGACCAGGTCACGCAGCGCACAGCGGTAGGGGGACTCGCCGGCGGTCAGCAGCGCCTCGTGGACGAGTTCCGGATGGAACGCGCCGGGCAGCAGCGGGAGCCCGTCCACCACGTGGTCCGCGACCCAGCGTGAGGCGCCGCCCAGGTGAGCCGTCACCGTGCGCGCGCCGGGGGCTCGGACACTGTCCGCGAGCGGCAGGTCGACCGGCCGGTCCGTACCGGACGGCGGGAGCGCCCGCGGTGGGACGCAGCGCACGTCGGCGAACGGCGTGGTCGGGAGGGGGACGCGCCGGCCGCGGTACGACGGCGCGGGCGGGGCTCCGTCCTCGACCCACCGGCGGGCGCCCTCCGGGGCGTGCTCGGTGCTTTCGGCGGTGGTCACGTCCGGGTGGGCCCGGCCTTCGGCGAGCGCGTCCAGCGCCTCGACCATCCGTCGGCCGGCCTCCGCGGCGCCGACGGCGACGTCGACGGCCACCGCGGCCCGGTGTTCCCAGGTCTCGCGGCCCGTGCGCAACGTGTGGGCGACGTCCGCCGGACTCACCGCACCGGGCAGCAGCGTCTCGACGCCGGACGTGACGTCCAGCGTGTCGGCCAGGCGTCGGGCGAGGGCCCGGAGCCGACGCGGGTCCGGTGCCGACAGCGGCAGCAGCACCGGGCCGGCCGGCTCGGCGGGCTCCTGCGCCGGCGCCCGGTACTCCTCCAGCACGACGTGGGCGTTGGCGCCTCCGGCGCCGAAGGAGCTGACCGCCGTGCGGCGCGGCAGGGGCCGTCCCTGGGCGTCGGTGCGGCGCGGCCACAGTTCGCCGCCGCGCTGGATCCGCAGTGAGGTGCCGGCCAGTTCGAGCCTGGGGTTCTGCCGCTCGACGTGCAGGGTGGGGGTCAGGCGGCCGTGCCGCAGCTGAAGCAGGGCCTTGGTGAGGCCGGCGACCCCGGCCGCGGCCTCGCCGTGCCCGATGTTCGACTTGACGGAGCCGATGCGCAGCACACGTGCGGGGTCGGACTCCCGCCCGTCGTCGAACGCCAGCGCCAACGCGCGCGCCTCGATCGGGTCGCCGAGCTCGGTGCCGGTCCCGTGCGCCTCGACGTAGTCGACGCTGTCCGGTTCGACGCCCGCGTCGGCCAGGGTCCGGCTGATCAGCGCGGCCTGCGCGGTCGGGCTGGGGACGGTGTAGCCGGAGGCGCCGCCGCCGTGGTTCAGTCCGGTGCCACGGATGACAGCGAGGATCGTGTCCCCGTCGGCCTCCGCGGCGTCGAGCCGCTTGAGCACCACCGCGCCGACACCCTCGCCGGGCACGAACCCGTCCCCGTCCGCCCCGAACGCCCGGGTGCGGTCACCGCGTGACGGCATGCCGAGCGCACAGAGCCCGGCGAACCGGTCGGGGTGGAGGTAGAGGTTGACGCCGCCGGCCAGGGCGAGGTCGGCCTCTCCTTCCCGGATCGACCGGCAGGCCAGGTGCAGCGCGGTCAGCGACGACGAGCACATGGTGTCGACGGTCAGGCTCGGACCGCTCAGGTCGAGCGCGTGGGAGACCCGGTTGGCGACCGAGGCCGCGGCGCTCACCGCGTACTCGGGGTTGTCCGCGCCGGCGAGCCGTGCCTGGTGCTGGGCGATCACGTTGCTGTTGGCGGTGACGCCGGCGAAGACGCCCACCCGGGGTCCGTCGGCGCCGCCGGACAGGGTGCGGCGGGTGTAGCCGGCGCTCTCGAACGCCGTCCACGCCACCTCCAGGAACAGTCGCTCCTGTGGGTCCATCAGCGCGGCGTCGCGAGGGGTGATCCGGAAGAACTCGGGGTCGAAGCGGTCCCAGCCGTCCAGGAAGCAACCCCAGCGGGCGTAGCCACCGCCGAGCGTGCGAGCGGTGCGCCAGTCCCAACGGTCGGCGGGCACCTCACGGACCGGCGTGCGGCCCTCCGAGAGGAGCCGCCAGAACTCGTCCACGTTCTCGGCGCCCGGGTACCTGCCGGCGAGGCCCACCACCGCGATCAGGGGGCGGCTGTGGTCCTGCTCCCCGCGGTGGCGCGGCGGCCGGGTCCCGGTCGCCTGGCGGGCCACGGTGGCGGCGTCATCCGGAATCCGCACGACCGACGGCGTGACCAGCGGCCTGGTGGCCGCCGTCGGCGTCCGGCGTGTCGCGAGCGGCTCGTCGGCGGTGGGGCGGGAAGTCCGCGTCGCGAGCCAGCGGGCCAACGCCCGAGGCGTCGGATACTCGAAGAGCACCGTGGAAGGCACCTCGGCGGTCGGGAAGCGGTCGCGCAGCATGGCGGTGAACTCGCCGTTGAGCAGCGAGTCCACACCGGCCGACGGAAAGTCCGTGTCCGGGTCGACGCCGGAGGCGTCCTGGCCGGTGAGGTCGGCCACCATGCCGAGCAGTTCGGCCAGCGTCGCGGCGACGTCGCCCGGACGAGCCCCGGTCGCCGGGTCGGCGGAACGGTCGCCGCCGTCCAGAAGTCCGGCCAAGGCGTCGACGTTGGGATACTCGAACAGGGTGGTGGCCGAGAGTGCCCTCCCGAACTCCGCCGAGACCGCGTTGACCAGCTCCGTGTTCAACAGGGAGTCGACACCGAGCTCCTGCCACGGCAGTCCGCCGGGAACCTCCGCCGCCGGGTCACCCAGCAACCCTCGGACGATCGCCCTCAGCCGCTCGGCGCTGTCACCCCCCGCCGGCGCGCCGGCGCGCGGGTCCTCGCCGGCCGGCTCGCGAACTCCGGGCTCGTCGCCCCGCGGGGCATCGGCGGCCGGCGGCCGGCAGTCCAGCAGCGCCACGCAGCCGGGAGCGTCCCGCAGGTGCCCGACGCGGGTCAACTCCCAACCGGAGGCGTGCAGCAGACTCCGCCAACGTCCGACGTCGAGCAGTGGGCCGTGCGGCATGCGGTACTGCTCGTCCACGTAACGCCACCAACCGTCGGTGAGACCGAAGGTGAGGGTGTAGACCGCCGCCGGCGCGGTGATCTCCACGAGCAGCAACCGGCCGCCGGGTGCCAGTAGTCGGCCGACGTGGCGAAGGGTGCTCGTCAGGTCGCGGGTCGCGTGCAGTACGTTGCTGGCGACGACGAGGTCGTACCCGCCCTCCGCGAAGCCCTGGCCGGACGGGTCCTTCTCGATGTCCAGCAGTCGGGGGGTCACCCGGTCACCGAACCGGCGGCGGCCGTGCTGGAGGAACGCCCGGGACACGTCGGTGTAGGTGTACTCGGCGTCGACGACACCCTGCCGGTCCATGGCCGCCAGCACGGCGGCGGTGGTGCCACCGACGCCGGATCCGATCTCCAACAGCCGGGGCCGACGACCCGCGCCGGTGATCTCCAGGGCCCCGGCGGCGGCCTCCTCGGCCACCGCCCGGTTGACCGGGTCGAACAGCTGGTTCCCGCTGTAGACGGCGGCGACGGTGTCCAGGCTGCCGCCGGGGAACAGCACGTCGGTCGCCGAACGCTCACCGCGCAGCACCGGCCCGTAGGCGGACAGCGCGAGGTCCACGAGGTCGAGGTGGCCCCGTAGGTCGGGATGGTCGGCGACCAGCTCCGCCCGCTGCCTGTCCAGCTCCCCGGCAGGCGGAACGGCGCCGCCCTCGATGTCCAACAGTTCCAACGCGGCGGTGAGCAGGCGACGGTGTTCGGGCACGACGCCCAGTCGTTCGGCCGCGGCGTCAGGCCCGGCCAGCGCTGTCGCCCGGTCCAGTCCGAGTGCGGCCATCCGGGCCGCCAACGCGCCTCTGGCGTACTCCTCCAAGCGGTGGGCCGGGTCACCGGCGCGCGGCGGACGCGTGAGCTCACGGAGCACGGTGGGAGTGCCGCTGACCGCGACGGTCTGCGGATCGGTGCCGGACATGCCCGCTTCCAAAGCGGCCACCCCTCTCTCTGCTTCGAAGTCGGTCAGCCCGGGGTACTGCCGGCGTACGTGGGCGCTGTAGCGCCGGGCGAGGCCGGTTCCCCGCCACAGACCCCAGGTGAAACTGCGGGCCACCAGCCCGCCGTCCCCGTCGACAGCGGCCGCGTAGTGGTCGAGGAAGGCGTTGGCCGCCGCGTAGTTGAGGCCACCGACGCTGCCGAAGAGGCCGGCCACGGAGGAGAACAGGACCAGTGAGGTGCCGGGACGCCCACGCAGCGCCCGGCGTAGGTTCAGAACGGCGGTGACCTTGCTGTCGAGTACCTCGTCCACGTTCCCCGGGGTCAGTTCGGTGAGCAGTCCGTCGCTCACCGAACCCACGCTGTGCAGCACCCCGTCGGGCGCCCCGTAGGTCCGCCGGCACTCCGCCAGCGCCGTGGCCACCGATGCCTCGTCGGTGACGTCGCCGCGGTGGTAGTGCGCACGGCCGCCGGCGGCTCGCAGGTCGGCCAGCAGCTGTCGCGTCCGGTCGTTCTCCGGCGACCGGCCGACCAGCAGCAACGACGCCCGGTAGGTGACGGCGAGATGACGGGCCACCTCGGCTCCGATGCCGCCGGCGCCACCGAACAACACGTATGTTCCGCCCGCGCGGAACCCACCGCTGTTCGGCTCGGCCGGTGCCCGCCCCGCTCTCCGCTCGGTGAACACCTCACGCAGCCGCCGGCCGTCGCGCAGGGCGAGTCGCGGCACCGTCCGACCGCACGGCTCGGCCAGCGCGGCGCGCAGACCGGCGACGGCGCTCTCCGCGTCGGGCTCGTCGAGTACGGTCACGGGCAGGTCCACGGCGGCGGCGCTGACGGCGGGCAGTTCCAGCGGAAGGGTGCGCACGGCACCCAACAGGGCCCCCTGCAACGCGGCACCGGGGGCGACCGGGCCGCCGTCGGGAGCGCTCAGCCCGGTGGTCAGCAGACGTATCCGGGACTCGGCACCCGCACCGGCCACCACCTGTGCCGTGGTCAGCAGGGCGCCGAGCCAGTGACGCAGCCGACTGACACCCTCGTGGTCCTCGGTCCAGCGGGCACCGCCGACGATCAACGTCACGGTGAGCGGGCCGGTCGCGCCGGTCACCGCTTCGGAGAGCCGTCCCCGGTCGACACCGGTTGGCCCCACCGGGAAGGTGACGGTGCGGTCGTCGGCCGCCAACCGCGCGCCCAGTGGCGCGGAGTGCGGGTCGTACAGCACGACGTGGAGCTGGTCGGCGGGCGCCGGCTCGGGGCTCGGGGCGGGTTCGGCCTCCCACACCGGCGACCACATCCGGAACTGATCGTGCTCGCCCGGATGTCCACCGCCCGGTCCCGGCTGTGCGTCCTCCTCCCGCCGGTCGCCGGCGAGCTGCGGGGCGTCGGGCCCCGAGTGGCGGGGTACGGGAAGGAGCCGCAGACCCCGGACCCGCAGCACCTCGCGTCCGTCCGGTGTGACGGCGTCCAGGTCCACAAGACTGTGACCGGCGGTCTGCGCCACGAGACGGAGCACCAGATCGGCCCGGTCCGGGAGTTCACCGGTCCACCACACACGGCTCACGGCGGCCGCCATGCGCGGCTGGTCGGAGGGGAGGAGTGCGCAGGCCGCCTGGAGTGCGGCGTCCAGCCAGCCGACCCGCCGGGTGCGGTGGTCGCCGGGCCGCGGCGCCAGACCGCCGATCGCCCAGTCGCCGGCCCGCCGCAGCCCGTTCACCGCCCGATACGCGGGTCCCACGTCGATGCCGGCCCGCCGGAGCACGTCGGCGAGTTCGACGGGGCGTCCGTCGAGGAGCGCCGACCGGTCCGGGGTGAGCGGCGGCGGGGCGTCCGCGTCGATGGTCGCTCTGGCGCGCACGTGGCCGTCCTGGAGAACGGTGGTCACCGTGCGGGAGTCGCGTTCCTCGACCCGCCGCTCCAGGCGGAGTCCGGACCCGAAGGGCGCCGGGGTCAGGAAGCGGACACTCCGTAGGGCCACGGGTCCACCGCCGGCCAGGACGTCGATCAGCAGCGCCCCGGGCGCGACCGCCCTTCCGGCGACCCGGTGCCACCCGAGCGGGTGCCCGGCCACCAGTTGGAGCGTCCCGGTCGCGTCGTCCACCTCGTCCGGGCTGTGCGCCGGTCCGGTGTGCGCTGCCTCCTCCCCGGCGGCCCCACCGCCGGGCAGCCAGTACGACTCCCGCTGGAACGGGTAGGGGACAAGCGGCACCCGGCGAGGGGTCACGCCGCCCAGCCAGAGCGCGCCCCAGTCGATGCTGCCGCCGGACAGCCAGTCCGTCAGCGCGCGCCGGGTCGCGGTGTCGGCCAGCTGCTCCAGGGCCGCCGGCCGGTCCGTGGTCGCGCTCGCGCTCTGTGCGCCCTCGGCGGCGAACAGAGCGAGTTGTTCGGCGAGTTCTCCGATCTCCCGGGCAAGGAGAACGACCCGACTGGCCAGTGCCCGCCGTCCACTCTGCAGCGTCCACGCGACCTGCCGAAGATCGTGCGGCTCCTTCCGGAGCCGGCGGGCCAGGGCCGCCGCGAGCTGCCGCAGTGCGCTGTCGGTCGCCGCCGACAACGGAACGACGAGCGTGTCACCGAGGCCGGCGGCCGGGCCCGTACCCTCCAGGCCGGATGCCGGTGCGCGTGGCTCCTCCAGCACGGCGTGCGCGTTGCTGCCGCCGAAGCCGAACGCGCTCACCGCCGCGCGGCGGGGCGCCGAGCCCGGTAGGGCCGGCCACTCCACCGCCCGGTCCGCGACGCGGAGGGGGGTGCCGTCGAGGTCGATGTGCGGGTTGAGCCTCGTGAAGTTGGGGGTGGCGGGAATCAGCCCGTGTCGCAGGGTGTGCACGGCCTTGATCAGCCCCGCCAGGCCGGAGGCACCCTCCAGGTGGCCGATGTTCGCCTTCACGGACCCCACCCACAGTCGGCCCTCGGGCCCGCTCGCGCTCGCGGGAACACCGTTCGGTTCGGCGGCGAGCACGTCCCGGAACGCCTCCAGTTCGATGGGGTCGCCCAGTGGCGTGCCGGTGCCGTGCGCCTCCAGGTAGCCGAGGTCGCCGACGCGCAGGCCCGCCCGGTCGAGGGCGGTGCGCGCCAGGGCGGTCTGCGCCCGGGGGTTGGGGGAGGTGAGCGCCGCCGCGCGTCCGCCGTGGTTGACGGCGGTGGAGCGCAGGACGGCAAGGACGGGATCGCCGTCCGCCAGGGCACGTGTGAGGCTCTTGAGCACCACCCAGCCCGCGCCCTCGCCGCGGACGAAGCCGTCCGCCCTCTCGTCGAAGACCCGGCTGTCGCCGTGCGGGGACAGCATTCCGGCCCGCTGGAACGCCCGGGCGTTGAAGCCGTTGCTCAGCAGGTTGGCGGCCCCGGCCAGCACGACCTCACACTCCCCGGAGCGAATGGCGCGCTCGGCGAGGGAGAGCGCGGTGAGCGCGCCCGAACAGGCGGTGTCGACGGTGATGCTGGGGCCGGTGAAGTCGTAGGTGTGCGAGATCCGGTTGGCGAGGAAGGCCGGGAACGTGCCGACGGTGGCGTATCCGTCGGCTGCGGCCTCACGGTCGACCAGCTGCTCCCGGTAGTCGTAACTGCACGCCGCGGCGAACACTCCCACCGGAGTACCGGCCAGCGCGTCCGGGTTGAGCCCGGCGTGCTCCAGGGCGTGCCAACTGAGTTCCAGGAGCGCGCGTTGCTGCGGGTCCATCGAGGCGGCCTGCCGCGGGGTCACCGAGAAGAAGCGCGCGTCGAACAGGTCGGTCCGGCCGAGCAGTCCGGCGCGAAAGCCGTCGGGGACCGCGCCCGCGAACCGGTCGGCGGTCACGGGCGCGATGGAGCAGCCGCCCTCGGTCAGCAGCGTCCAGAACTCGTCGACGTTCTCCGCGCCGGGGACCCGGCACGCCATGCCGACCACCGCGACGGCGACGTCCTCCTCTGCCTGCTCCGCGGCGTCCTCCGCGGCCTGCCCGACGGGGTACCCGTCGGCGCCCTTCCCGTCGGCGCCCTTCCCGTCGGCGCCCTTCCCGTCGGCGCCCTTCCCGTCGGCGACGGGTATCCGTTCCTCACCGGACGGCGGGGGCAACAGGGTCGCCAGGGACCGCAGTGTCGGATGGCGCCAGATCGCCGTGGCGGGCAGCTTCGTTCCGAAGGTCGCCGCGACCTCCCGCACAAGGCGCAGCGCCCGAGTCGAGTCGAAGCCCTGCTCGCCGAGCGGCACGTCCGGATCCAGGGCGTGCCCGACGACACGGCCGGCGAGAGCGGTGAGCGCCGTGAGCGGGTCGGGCGCGGTGTGGCACGCCGTGGAGGCCCCGGTGTGTTCCGGACGGTCCGCGGCGGGCGACTCGTCGGTCCTGGCCGCCTCGACGAGCGCGGCACGCAGGGCCTCCAGATAGAGCGCCGCCTCACGACCGTTGAAGACGGTGTGGTCGAAGGCGAGCACCATCCGCCGGACCGCTCCGCGACCGACGCGGTCGGGGGCGCCGAGGAAGAGCGTCGCCGCGGCCGGCGGCACCACCACCGGGACGGCGAACGTCGCGCCGTGGTCCCCCAGGTGGGAGAGCACCAACGTCACCCGGCCGTCCGCCTGGTTCTGTCCGGCGAGAGCCTGTTCCACCGCCGACGCGTACCGCTCGTCGAACCCGGGGGCGTCGAGCGTGTCGGCGTCGCGGACGACTCCGACGGTCAGGTCACCGTTCTCGGTGGCACACGCGATCCCGAGATCCACGTGGTCGAAGACCCGGACCCGCTCCTCGTCGAGTCGACGCGACCGCAGTCGGGGAAAGTCGGCGGCGACCCGTGCCGCGGTGTGGGCGAAGACCTGGAACGGGGTGCTGAAGCCCGCGGCGTCCGGGCCGGCGGCACGGTGGGCACCAAGCGCGCCCGCCAGCACCTCGTCCGGGATCTCGCCGGCCACCACGGCGGAGACCACGTTCTCCGCGCCGGCGCGCAGCGCCCTGTTCAGCTGCCGCTGCCGAGGGCTGACCGGCACGTCACGGTAGTCACCGGCCTGGTCGCGTTCCGGCTGCTCGACGCGCGGCTCCGGCTGCTCGGACGGGTCCCCCCGCAGAGCCCGCGGCTCCGCCCCGCCGCCCGGCGAACGACGGGCCGCGACATAGCGTTCCAGATCCGCCGGCAGCAGGCTGCGGCCCGACGCGGGGATGGACGGCAGCAGGCTCTCGGCGAGGCCGAGCCGACGGGCGTGCGCCCGGGTACGCGGCGGCACGCGCAGCTTTCCCGGGGGTGTCATACCGGGGAGTCCGGCCGGGGACGCCCCCAACGCCGGCCCGTGCGTGCCGGCGGCCGGCTCGGTGGTGTCGCGCGCCGGGCCGAACTCGGGCGCGGGCCCGGCGGCATCGGCCGGCAGCAGTTCGGCCACCGCCCCGCCGACGGGCACCCGGTCGCCCTCGGCCACCAGCCAGGCGTGCAGGCGGCCGGCCGCCGGGGACTCGATCTCCACCGCGGCCTTGTCGTGCTCCATCTCGTAGAGCAGTTCGTCCTTGGCGATGACGTCCCCCGGCCGCTTCAGCAGCCGCAGGACACGGACCTCCACGATGCCCTCGCCCAGCCGGGGCACGGTCAGGGTCGTCTTCTCCGTCATCTCGCTCATGGCAACACCGATCGGATCGCGGCGACCACATCGTCCGCCGCGGGCAGCACGGCGCTCTCGAGGTCGGGGTGGAAGGGAATGTGTACGTCCGCCCGGGAGACCAGCTTCGGCGCGGCCAGCAGCTCGTAGAACTCGTCGTCGGCAGCCACCAGGTCGGCGAGAAGCGAGGCCCCGAAGCTGCTGGTCCTGTTGTCCTCCTGGACGACGACCAGGCGACCGGTTCGCCGAAGCGAGGCGGCGACCGCGTCCCGGTCCAGCGGAGTGAGCCAGCGGAGGTCGAGCACGTCGACACCCACCCCTTCGGTGGCGAGCACGTCGGCCGCGGCGGTCGCCAGCTCCGTGCCGTTGCCCCAGGTGGCCACGGTGACGTCGGCACCGGAGCGCAGGATTCGGGCGCCGTGGACAGGCGCTGGCAGGGACTGGGGTTCGTTGGGGCGGCGCATCAGGTGCTTCGGGAGCAGGATGAGCGTCGGGTCGGGGCAGTCGAAGGACTCCAGGAAGACGGCCTCGGTGTCCTCCGGGGTGGAGGGGACCACCACCCGCAGCCCCGGAAGGTGGGTGAAGAGGCTCTCGTTGCTCTGGCTGTGCCAGATGCCGCCGCCCGGCAGGTAGCCGCCCCACGGTGCGTAGATCACCGCCGGGCACCGCCAGGCCGAGGCGGTACGCCAACGCAGGGTCGTCAGTTGTGCCGAGAGCTGGTTCCAGGCCGGGCCGACGAAGTCGACGAACTGGAGCTCCACGACGGGCCGCATGCCCACACTCGCCAGCCCCACGGCCGCGCCGACGATGGTGGCCTCGGCGAGCGGGGAGTTGCTCATCCGGGGACCGGCGAGCTCACCGAGTCCCTTGGTGAAGCCGAACACCCCGCCCTTGGGGTCCTCGATGTCCTCACCGAAGAGGACCAGTTCGGGGTGGGTCTCGAGGCCGGTGCGGAGGGCACGGTTGACGGCCTCGACCATCGTGCCGCCGCACGGCCGGGTGGGCCCGGCGGTGCCGCCGGTGCTGTCGTCGCGGTCCGTGCCCGGTACACGCTCGGTGCGGTCGGTCGCGAACAGGTGGTCGAGCACCGCTTTCGGGTCCCCGGTCGGCTCCTCGGCGACGCGGTCGAAGACCTCCTCGACCTCGTCGGCGAGGCGGACCCTGGTCGCCTCGGTCCAGTCGGCGGTGATCAGTCCCTCTTCGGTCAGTCGTCGGCCGAACGACTCCACCGGGTCACGCAGCGCGGCGAGTTCGGCGGCGTCGCGGTAGACGCGCTGGTCGTCCGACGAGGTGTGGCTGTCGAGCCGGTCCAGGGAGCACCACAGGATGGCGGGCCCCGCCCCTCTCCTGACCCGCGGCAGGACCCGGGCGGCCACGTCGTGGAGCCGGTCCGGGTCGGAGCCGTCCACCTCGTGTGTGATGGCCGGTGGCAACAGGCCGAGGCGTTGGGGGGACAGGCCGTCGGTGGGGGTGCTGATGCCGTAGCGGTTGTCGGAGACGAGGAACACCACCGGCAGACTGCGTTCGACCGCGAAGGCGACGGCCTCGAAAAACTCTCCCTGGCGGGTGGAGGCATCGCCGATGGAACAGACGACGACTCTGTTCTCCTCCCGTAGCACCGAGGCCCACGCGGCACCGACAGCGGGAAGGCACTGACTTCCGGTGGGACTGGCCAGCGAGAAGACGTTTCCCGCCCGATGGCTGAAGTGCGAGCTCATGTTGCGTCCGGCCGAATGCGAGAGGCCCTTTGCCATGAGGTCCCGGGCCTGCGCCTCGGCGCCCATTCCTCGGGCCAACATCAACGCCCGGTCCCGGTAGTGCGGGAACACCAGGTCGTCCGGGCCCAGCACCTCACAGATCGCCGCAAGCGCCTCGTGGCCGGCGGAGGAGATGTGGAACCAGGCCTTTCCCTGACGCAGGACGATGCCCGAGCGCCGGTCACACTCCCGGGAGAGCATCATCCTTTCCAGAAAGGTGACCCGACGGTTCTTCGGAATCGCCTTGACGGCGCCCCTCCCGCGCGTTCGCGCGCTTCTCGAGGTGGCCTTCTCCGCCTTCTTCTTCACAACCGGAGCAGCGTCGGGCACAGCGGGTCTCCACGATTGTCGGATTTCCAACCCGGGCTTGGGTACGTGGAGAATTCTTCCGCCGTCCGATCGTTCGCGGAATCGCCCTCGGAGCCGATTTCTCACGTCCCCCGAAAGAGCCAGTGATGCCGTTCTTCCGGCGTTCCCCCCTCCTTGGGAGTGAGGCGCCGGCGGTCACTCACTCCCAAGAGCCGGAGAACTCTCCTCTCCCTCCCTCCCAGGAGGGAGACACACTCAGGAGGGAGGAGAGGTGCGTAGGCGGCCGTGGTCCGCGTCGGCGGCCAGCCCGGGGAGGAGCAACCCCCACAACGCGCTGACCCGCTCGGTCAGTTCGACTTCAGGCATGTCGGTGTCGGCCAGCGCCTCGATGCCGCACACGGCGGAGGCCACCAACGTGTGGGGTCCCAGGTGGCCCGCTTCCACCCTCAGCTCACCGGCTCGGCGAGCCTGCTCCAACAGGGACGAGGTGAGGGACAGCCATCTCTGATGGAAGTCGGTGAACACCGGCCGCCGCCCGTCCCGCTCCCGACTGAGCCGGAAGTTCGCCCTCACGGTCGGCTCCTGCCGGAGCGCCGTGGCCAACCAGTGGGTGACGTCGATCAGTGTCTGTAGCGGTGAGTTGTCGTGGCCACGGTGTCGGCGGACCGCGTCGCGCAGGAGTTCCGAACCGGCCGCCTGCACCGCTTCGGCCAGGTCGCCCTTGGACGCGAAATGGAAGTACAACGCACCTTTGGTGACCTGGGCCACACGGGCGATGTCACTGAGCGTCGCGCTGGCGTACCCCTTGCGGTCGAACATCTCCGCCGCCGCGACCACCAGCCGGCGACGGGTCTCCAACGCCCTCTCCTGCAACGGTCGCCCCGCGCCCCGAGGCGCCCTGGTGTCCGTGCTCATCCCGCGCGTGTCAGCTCTTCCACGCCCAGCAGCGCGGTGACCGGCTCGGGAGCCCGGGCGGCGAGGATCGACTGCTGGATCCGGCGCACCCTGGGTGAGGGCTCCAGGCCCAGCTCCCTCACCAGGGTGGCGCGGAGCCGCTGGTACACGGCAAGCGCCTCACCGCGCCTCCCGGAGTGGTGCAGGGCAAGCATGAGCTGCCGGTGCAGTGACTCGTGCATCCGATAGCGACTCGCCAACACGGTCAGCTCACCCACGAGTTCACGGTGTCGCCCGAGTCGGAAGTCGGCCTCGACCCGCTGGTCGAGCGCGCAGAGACGGGTCTCCTCAAGTCGCCTGATCTCCATCTCCAGGACGGGACCGGTACGGACGTCGGCGAAGACGTCGCCCCGCCACAGGCCGAGGGCATCGCGCAACCGGCGGGACGCGTCAGGGTAGTTCTCCCGTGCCATGGCCGCGTAGCCGCAGCCGACGCGTTCCTCGAACTCCCGGATGTCCACCACTCCGCCTCGGGTGTCCAGGCGGTAGCCGCCGGGCAGGGTGGCGAGCACATCCTTGGCGGACGGTCGCCCGTCTTCCCCGCCCGGTCCACCATCCGGCCCCCGTTCCAGCGCGCGCTCTATCAGGGTCCGCAGTTGCAGGACGTAGCTCTGGAGGGTGTTGCGCGCGGTGCGCGGCGGGTGGTCGCCCCAGAGCTCCTCGACGAGCAGCTGCACCGGAACGGTCTGGTCCGCGTGCAGGGCGAGCACCGCCAGGAGTTGCCTGGGCTTGGGAGCCGTCGGAGTGATGGATGTCCCTGACTCGCACACCGCGAGCGATCCCAGCAGATTGATGTCCACGCCGTCTCCCCTTCGACTGCACAGCAGGCCTTCGGCGGTCCCCCGCCCCGTAAAAACAGACTATACGGTTTCCTTCTAGGAGACCAGATGGTCTGTTTCTGACGCGAGAGAGGCCGGCGTCAGGTGAGGTGAGCTCTGGGCGACCGTGCGTGGGCGGTCAGTGTTCAGTCACCGTCCCGATGAGGCCCGGCCCGTGCCCCGCGGGCGGCAGCGGCCCCGACAGCAGGCGGTCGGGCTCGGAACCGGCGGGCCGCACGCGGTAGAGCCGGGCGAGGAACTGCCATGGGGTGCACAGCAGGTCGTCTTCCGGACTGCTGGAAACCGGGTCGACGCCCGGTTCCATGGGCCGGGCGGGCTCACCCACGACGTACGGTCAACGGCAGCGAGCGGACACCGAACAGCCCGTCCCGGTGGTAGTCGAAGGACGCCCCCGGAGTGATCCGGATGTCGGAGAACCGCGCCAGCAGGGCCTCCAACGCGATGCGTCCCTCCAGTCGGGCCAGCGGCGCGCCCAGACAGTAGTGGATGCCGTGGCCGAAGGCGACCTGCGGATTGGGGCTGCGCCGCGGGTCGAACCGCTCCGGCTCCGCGAAGTGCCGCTCGTCGTGGTTGGCCGACAGCAGGGACGCCATCACCATGCGCCCCTCGGGCACCGTCACCGAACCGATGGTGGTCTCCCGCGTGGTCACCCGGGCCATCACCGTGATCGGGGGCCGCATCCGCAGCACCTCCTCGACGACCGCGGGGATCAGCGAGGGGTCTCGGCGCAGTTCGGCGGCGATCTCCCGGTTCTCCTCCAGACACAGCACCGTGTTGCCGAGCAGCATCGACGTCGACACATGCCCCGCCATCAGAAGCAGGCCGCCGAACTCGACGATCTGGCGGTCGGTGAGTCGGTCCCCGTCCAGCTCGGCCGCGACCAGCCGGGAGAGCAGGTCGTTCCCGCCCGGGTTCGCCCTGCGCTCCTCCACGTGCCGCTGGAGGTAGCCGTGCATCTCCTTGAGCGGCTCCTTCACCAGCCGCTCGTACTCGTCGCCCGACTCGTCGCCGAACTGCATCTCCACCGGGTCGTCGACCTGCATGGACAGCATGCGGTCGGACCAGCCGCGGAACAGCTCGCGGTCCTCCGGCGGCACGCCGAGCAGTTCGGCGATCACGATCACCGGCAGCGGGTAGGCGAAGTCGCCGACAAGGTCGAACTCGCTGCCTTCCACTTCGTCCAGCAGCTGACCGGCGAGCTCCACGACACGCGGTTCGAGGGCGGCGACGGTGCGTGGCGTGAACGCCTGGCTGACGAGGCTGCGGAGCCGGCGGTGCACCGGAGGGTCGATGACCGAGAGGATCTCCTCGCTCAACGCGTCGGAGTCGGGCCGCAGTCGGCTGAGGTCCGACGAGAAGACGGCCGGATCGGCCGAGACGGCCAGCACGTCGGCGTGCCGGTACACGTGGAAGACGCCGTACTCGTCCTCCCGCACCGGGTGCGTCTCCCGCATCTCACGCAGCCAGGCGAACATCGCCCGGCCGCCGTCGGCCATGGTGGGCGGGGTGGAAGCGGTCGGTGTGGCCATGGTCGGCTCCTGCGTTCGGGGTCGGTTCAGGGTCGGGGTCGTCAGGTCGCTGTGGGCGGCGCCGAAGTCGCGGACCTCCGGCGGGGACGGGCGCGCCCGGCGGTCAGCCCCGGTCGCCGGCCACGGCCTCGGCGACCGAGGCGAGCGCGTACGGGTTGAGGGCGTCGGCGGGGTGGTGCTCGATGCGCAGGCGGGTGCCGAGGTCGTACTCCGCGGCGACCTCCAGCAGCACCTCCATCGCCAGGTGGTCCTCCAGCGCGAACCCGGTCGAGTCGAAGACCGTCAGCCGGCCGCGCCTCTCCTCCGCCAGCTCAGGCCGGGCGCACAGTTCACCGAGGCTGAGGTCGAGCTCGTCGACGGTCAGCCGCTGGCACTCTCCCTCGTGCCTGGCCTGCTCCGGGTGGTCCGGCACGACGTGGGCGCGACGCAGCAGGCCGAGTGGCAGTTCCGTCTTGCCGACGAGATCGGCACCCACGGCGTTGACGTGCAGGTGCGGGCGGTGCGGCACGTCCGCGGGGAGGACCGGACCGGCCCCGACCGGCACCGAGGTGGCGGTGCAGACGATGTCGGACTCCGCGACGATCTCAGCCGGCTGGGCCGGGCGCACCTCCAGATCGAGGAAGGCCACCCGTTCCCGGAAGCTGGCCAGATGGTCGACGTCGACGTCCCACACCAGCACCCTCTCGACGGGGAAGACCCGGGTGAGCGCGTGCAGCTGGGTGACCGACTGGGCTCCGGCGCCGACCAGTCCGACCACCCTGCTGTCGGGTGCGGCCAGCAGTCGGCTGGCCACCGCGGAGGCGGCGCCGGTTCGGACCGCGGTCAGCAGCACTCCGTCGACCAGCGCGGTCAGCGCGCCCGTGGTGTCGTCGTAGCGGGCCACCGTGCCGAGGATCGTCGGAAGGCCGAACCGGCCCGGATTGCCCGGGCTGTAGCCGACGGTCTTCAGCGTGATGCTGTCGCCCGGCTCCCGGTGCGGCATCCACTCCCAGATGCCGGGCACCGGCTCCGCCCGGAGGAATCCGCCACGCTGCGGCGACAGCCGCCTGGTGCCGCGCCCGACCTCGGCCAAACCCTCGTGCAGCCGGTCGATCACGCGGTCCATGAGGGCGTCTGCGCCCACCCTCGCCACGGCCTGTGCCACGTCGCGCTCGTTCAGGACCCAGGTCCCCATCGGATGCTCCCAGAAGTGTTGTCGCCCGGTTGTTCGCCCGGCCGCCCGGTTGCCGCCCACCGGTCCGGCGGCGGGCTGGGCCGGTCAGCCTCGACAGCGCTGCTGACGGGGGGCTGACCGCGCTGACAACCCCCTTTCCGGCCGCCGGGACGGCTGTCAGCGCAGTCAGGGGCGTGTCAACTCGGCGCCCCACGCTGCCGGCTAGCCGCGCCGCGGACGGACGGTGCCGGATACCTCTGGTGAGGACGACGGAAGGACGACCGATGCTGGATGGATGCGTGCCCTGGCCCGCGGAGGTGGCTGAGCGGTACCGGGCCGCCGGGTACTGGCGCGGGGAGCCGCTGGGAGCGCTGCCGCGCCGCTGGGCCGCCGAGTACGGCGACCGTGTCGCGCTGGTGGACGACACCGGTCGCCGCGTGACCTTCCGCGAACTCGACGCCTGGTGCGACCGGGTGGCGGCGGGCTTCGCCGGACGCGGCGTCGCACCCGGCGAGCGGGTCCTGGTGCAGCTGCCCAACACGTCCGAGTTCGTCGCGGTGTGCTTCGCGCTCTTCCGCCTCGGTGCCCTGCCGGTCTTCGCCCTGCCGTCCTACCGCACCAACGAGATCCGGCACCTGGTCCAGCTGTCCGGCGCGGTGGCCATGGTGGTGCCCGACGAGCTGAGGGGTTACGACCACCGCGCGCTGGCTCGCCAGATCCGCGCCGAGCTGCCCGGCCTGCGGCAGGTCTTCGTGGCCGGCTCTCCGGGCGACGCGGCGGACGGCTTTGTCGCGCTGGACGATGTGGAGAGCGAGCCGGTGGAGCTCGCCGAGCCGGACGCCTCCGACGTCGCGTTCTTCCTGCTCTCCGGGGGCACCACGGCGCTGCCGAAGATGATCCCGCGCACCCACGACGACTACGCGTACCAGACCCGGGTCACCGCCGAGATCTGCGAGCTGGACGAGACCACCGTCTACCTGGCGGTGCTGCCGGTCGAGTTCAACTTCCCGTGGGGCTGTCCCGGTGTCATCGGAGTCCTGGATGCCGGCGGCCGGGTGGTGTTCGCCCGGGAGCCCTCCCCCGAGGTGTGCTTCCCGCTGATCGAGCGTGAGCGCGTCACGATGACCTCGGTCATCCCCACCATCGTGCACCTGTGGCTCAACGCGGCCCCGCGCGCGACGCACGACATCTCCAGCCTGCGGGTGCTCCAGGTCGGCAGCTCCAAGCTCCACGACGAGGTGGCCGCCCGCATCGAGCCGGTGCTCGGGGTGCGGCTGCAACAGGTCTTCGGCATGGCCGAAGGGCTGCTCACCTTCACCCGCTACGACGACCCCGCGTCCGTCGTCCTGACCACTCAGGGCCGGCCGGTCTCGCCGGCGGACGAGATCCGGGTGGTCGACGCGGAGGGACACGACGTACCGGACGGCGCCGTCGGCGAACTCCTGACCCGTGGCCCGTACACCCTGCGCGGCTACTACCGGGCGCCCGAGCACAACGCGCGGGCATTCACCGAGGACGGGTTCTACCGCAGCGGTGACCTGGTGCGCCGCACCACCGGGGGCGAGATCGTCGTCGAGGGGCGCGTCAAGGACGTGGTCATACGGGGCGGAGACAAGATCTCCGCGACGGAGGTCGAGGGGCATCTCACCGCCCACCCCACCGTGCAACAGGCCGCGGTGGTGGCGGCGCCCGACCCGGTGCTCGGCGAGCTGACCTACGCGTACGTGGTCCCGGTACCCGGTGAGCCGACCCCGACGCTTCCCCAGCTGCGCAAGCTGCTGCGGGCCCGGGGGCTGGCCGACTACAAGCTCCCGGACCGGGTCGAGGTGGTCGACGGGTTCCCCCTCACGGGACTGAACAAGGTGGACAAGAAGACGCTGGCGGCTCGTGCGGCCGACACCGTACGGGCACTGACGAGGGCGGGGTGAGCCGAACGTGGGACAGAACGACGCATCCCCCTACCGGGTGCCGTTCGGGCGGCGAGGCAGCCTCGTCGGCCTGGCCGACCTGGAGGCGGTCGGCGCCGTGGTCGACTCGGGCGAGCCGCTCTCGGCGGGCGCCTGGCGCGAGCGGTTCGAGCGACGCTTCCGCGAGCTGACCGGCGCGCGACACGCGCTCTCCGTGACCAGCGGCACCGTGGCGCTCGAACTCGCCATCAGGCTGCTGGACCTGGCACCCGGTGACGAGGTGATCGCCACGCCGCAGACCTTCCAGGCCACCGTCCAGCCGCTGCTGGACCACGACGTCACGGTGCGTTTCTGCGACGTCGACCCGCGGACCCTGAACATGGACCCCGAGGTCCTGTCCTCGCTCATCACCGAGCGGACCCGGGCCATCCTGCTGGTCCACTACGGTGGCTGCCCGGCGGAGATGGCGGAGATCGTCGCCCAGGCGCGGCGGCGGGGCATCGTGGTCGTCGAGGACGCCGCCCACGCTCTCGGCGCCTCGTACCGAGGTCGAAGCCCCGGTGCCCTCGCCGACATCGGATGTTTCAGTTTCCACTCCACCAAGAACATCACCACCCTCGGCGAAGGCGGCATGATCACGCTCGCCCGGGACGACTGGGCGGAGCGGATCGAACGGCTGAGGGGCAACGAGGTGGACGGCGTGTTCGCCCCGGTCGTCCCCGAGCAGGAACCCGGCTTGCTTCCCTGGATGCGCTTCTCCGCCGACGTCTACCGGCGCGCGGTCGTGGGCATCCGGGGGGCGGGGACCAACGCGACCATGTCCGAGGCCGCTGCCGCGGTCGGCCTCGTCCAGCTCGACAGGCTGCCCGAGTTCACCGAGCGCCGCCGCCGCATCGCCGCCCGGCTGGACGCCGCCGTCTCAGCGTTCCCGCTGACCCGCCTCCAGCGCGCACCCGAGCACAGCACCCACGCGTACCACCTGTACACGTTCTTCCTCACCGCCGGCCGGGAGGTGCGCGAACGGTTCGTCCACGACCTGAACCGCCGAGGGGTGGAGGTCCAGCTCCGCTACTTCCCGCTGCACCTCACGCCCGAGTGGAGACAGCGTGGACACGGGCCCGGAGAGTGCCCGCGGGCCGAACGGGTCTGGTTCGACGAGCATCTGAACCTGCCGTGCCACCCGGATCTCAGCGACGACCAGGTGGACCACCTGGTCGAGTCCGTCCGCGAGGCGCTGGCGGAGGCCCACCGGGCCACCGTCCCGACCTCGCCCCGCCTGGCCGTCCGGTGACCCCCGACTCGCGACCCCGTCCTCCGCGCATCCCGAACCCGGGGCCACCGTGCCTCCCGGACGTCCCCGAAAACCCGACGGAAAGGCCCGCCATGCCGTTCATCGACGTGAAGATCTACGACCGACGTCTCGACGAGGAGAGCGAGCGCGAGCTCATCGAACGGCTCACCCAGGCCGTGGTGGACGTGTTCGACGAATCCGTCCGGGACCAGACCTGGGTCACGCTCACCGGCGTCGCTCCCCAGCGCTGGGGGATCGGGGGCGTCCGGGGCGACTGACGCCACCGGCCGCTCTCGGCCACGGGCCGGTGGTCAGGACCGCCGGCCCACACACATGCCCGCCAACAGCCAGTCCAGGGTCCGGTCGAAGTCCAGGTCACGCATCTGCTGCATGGTGAGGCCGGAATGGCGCTCGATCATGCCACCGGTGGCCTTGATGCCCGGCGCCTGGGCGACGCTGCCGGCCACCTCCTCGAAGAACTCGTCAGGGGACCGTCCCGACTCACGGCCGTACTCCTGCCACCGGCTCTCCATCGAGGTGAAGCCGTAGACGTACTGGAAGACCGCGGACAGGGCGGTGGAGTGCTCCTCCTCGGGCAGCGGCGACCGCGCCACGACCGCCTGCGCGCACCGGGAGAAGCGCATGCTCTGCGGCCCGATGTTGAGGTACTCGCCGTAGCAGCGGATCGCCCAGGGATGGCCGATCATGGTGTGCCGCCAGGAGGCTGCGAGCGCGCGCAGGTCGTCCCGCCAGTCGTTGCCGGCTTCCAGGTCCGGAAGCGCTATCTCACCCGCCACCGCGTCCAGCGCCAGCTCCATGAGGTCGTCCTTGTTGTTGACGTACCAGTAGAGCGACATCGGCGTGACGCCCAGCTCCGCGGCCAGTCGCCGCATGGAGCACTGCGCCGTCCCTTCGGCGTCGAGCAACCGGACGGCGGTCGCGACGATCTTCTCCCGGTCGAGGCTGCCCGCCCCCGACCCGCTGTCCGCGCCCCTGCGTCCACGGGTCGGTGGCCGGGGGGTGAGCCACACGCTGCTTCTCGGTTGCGAGGCCCGGTTGGCGGCCACGTCTGTCCTCCTGCTGTTGTCCTCGGATGCTGCAAAGGTACGCGGCCGGCTGCGAGGCGCCTCGCAGCCGGCCGCGTAC
Organism: Streptomyces durbertensis; assembly: GCF_014156695.1. GTDB lineage: Bacteria > Actinomycetota > Actinomycetes > Streptomycetales > Streptomycetaceae > Streptomyces > Streptomyces durbertensis. Next base: position 22,459 of record NZ_WMLF01000002.1, read on the forward strand.
CCGTGGCTCACGCGGAGGTCTTCGAGGTCTCGGCGGTCGGGGTCCCGTCTGCCGGGGCCTCAGCGGCCGGGGCCTCAGCCGTCGGGGCCTCAGCCGTCGGGGCCTCAGCCGTCGGCGGCTCGGTGGCCGGGGGCTCAGCGGTCGGCGGGGCACTCGCGGTGGCTTCGTCCCGCGCGGCACGGTGGAGCAGGAAGCCCGCCAGCAGGCCACCGGCGAACACCGCCAGCGCGCCGATCAGCTGACTTGTGCTGACTCCCGAGGCGAAGGCGTCCTTGACCTGTTCCCTGAGTTCCGCCGTCTCGGCCGCTTCCAGCGCCTCGTGCTGGGAGCCGGCCGCGCCGGCGCCGACAGCCGCCGGCAGCAGTGCCGCGAACCGGGAGCTGAGCACGGCGCCCAGGATCGCGACGCCCAGGCCACCACCGAACTCGGTGATCGTGCCCTGGACCCCGGCCCCGACGCCGGCCTTCGCCGGCGGGATGGAGCTCATGATCGCGTTTGCCATGGCCGGCATCGCCAGTGCGATGCCGGAGCCCATCAACAGCAGGCCCAGCAGCATTCCGCCGTAACCGTGGCTGCGGTCGCCGAGAACCGAGACGAGGCCGAGGCCGATCGCCAGCAGCGTCATACCGCCCGCGATGGTGTTGGCCGCGCCGATCTTCTTCAGCACCTTCGCACCGACGCCCACCACGTTGAGCGCGACGATCATCAGTGCCAGCGGCGCCATGCGCAGACCGGCCTCCAACGGCTCGTAGCCGAGCACGAGTTGGAGGTGCTGGGTGAGCAGGAACAGCGAGCCGGCCATGCCGAAGGCGACCAGCAGACCACCGGCGACGGCACCGTTGAAGCGTCGGTTGCGGAAGAAGCCCATGTCGAGCATGGGGAACGGCACGTGGAGTTCCCAGCGAACGAAGGCGGCCAGCGCCGCCAGGCCCACCGCGCCGGCGATCAGCACACCGCCGGACGACCAGCCGTGCTCGGGGCCGGAGATGATCGCGTAGACGACGCCGATCATGCCGATGGTGGAGAGCACCGCGCCGATCAGGTCCGGCCGCTTGCCCTGCGGGTTCTTCGACTCCGGCACGAGCTTGGTCACGGCCAGGCCGCCGATCACCACGACCGGCAGGTTGATGAGGAAGATCGACCCCCACCAGAAGTGGTCCAGCAGCACGCCTCCGACCAGCGGCCCGCCGGCGAAGCCAAGCGAGCTGACCGCGCCCCACAGCCCGATCGCCTTCGGCAGTTCGTCTCCTTCGAAGACCTGCATGATGACCGCGAGCGTGGTGGTCATCAGCAGCGCACCACCGATGCCCATGCCGGCCCGCGCGGCGATCAGCTGCTCGGAGGTCTGACTGAACGCCGCCACCGCCGAGCCGATGCCGAACAGCGCCAGACCGACCAGCAGGGACTTCTTGCGCCCGTAGCGGTCACTGAGGCTGCCGGCGGTGAGCAGGAGTCCCGACAGCACCAGCGCGTACGCGTTGATCATCCACTGGATGTCGGCGGTGCTGGCGCCCAGGTCCCTGGTGAGGGAGGGGATGGCCAGGTTGAGGATCGTGTTGTCCAGGAGGACCACGAGCTGGGCCAGGCAGATGACGGCCAGGATCACCCAGCGCCTGGGGTCTCGGGCCACGGCCGGAGCCGCGGCGGTCTGTGTCGTGTTGGTCAAGGAAACCCCCGGGGGAGAGGAGCGAGCCAGAAGCGCTCAGTCACGAAGTGTTGTACACCGTATATTGAAACTCTACGGTGTACAACTCACTCCGTGTCAACACCCGGCCGCGGGCAGCGGCGACAGACGAGGAACAGGCCGCACACGGCCACGCGGGCCGGCCGCCCTACGCGGCCCCGCAGGTGAGCTGGCCACTCTCCACCGGCCCTGCGGCCAACCTCGGCAGCAGCAGGCGCCAGAACCCGGCGAGCACCCCCGACGACAGCCACTCCTCGTCGGTGCGCGCCAGCACGTCGCACCCCACCACCACCGCCACCACGGCGGCGGCGGCGTCCCCCGGCGACACCCCGGCGGTCAGGGCACCCTCGCGACGCGCCTTGTCCAACAGACCCACCACGCCGCGGTGCCACAGCAGCGGGAGGGAGTCGACCACCGATGCCGAGAGGTCCCCGCCGAGGCGGAAGCCGGCGCGCACCACCACGTCCTCACGCAGCAGGCGGACCAGCCGGTGGGAGGCGTCGACGAGGGCCTGGATCGCGGGACCCTCCGAGCCGGCGGCGACCTCGGCCAACGCCCCGACCCTGGCCGCGGCGGCGGCCTCGACCGCGACGGCCAACGCCTCCTTGCTCTCGAAGTGGAAATGCAGGGCGCCGTTACTGACACCGGCACTGCGGCTGATCGCGGTGAGGGAGGCGGCGGTGAAACCATGGCGGTCGAACGCCTCGGCGGCCGACGCCACCAGCCTCTCGCGCGTGCGGACGGCTCGTTCCTGCTTGGGCGTCATGAGGACTCCTGGCTTCGGCCCTCGGCTACCGAGAGCGAGACGCCCGCTCGGGCGCTCCGGATGACCGCCGACACGGCGGGCTCAGGTCGGGGGCCGGGCGCCGCCACATCGCCGCGTCGCGTGGCGGACGACAGGGGCCTCCCCGGTGTCGACCAGACCGCTCCGGGGCCCGGAACAACGAGGTCGACACCGGCACGATACAAACCGTTCGAGCTGGTACGCAATTCAAAACAGACCGGATGGCTTGTTTTAACGCGGCGGCACACCCGCCCCGCTCACTCGTCGCCCTGGTCGTCGGTGGGCACGCGGAGTGGGTTGTGCGCGGTGGCACGCGGTGGGCACCCGGCGGTTCTGGCCCTACCGCTTCCGGGGGCCGGCGGCATCCGCGCCACCCGTCGCCGCGTCCCCGCCACCGTCCTCGGACGCCGCACCCCGTGCCGCCGCCTCGGCCTCCGCGGCGACCCGCGCGATGCGGTCCTCGCCCACGTCGATCCAGGTGAGCAAGCTCGGGGACACGATCCCGGGCAGCACGTGCTTCCACATCGCAAGGATGCGGCGCCCCAGGTCGACCCGCCCCGACTCCACCCGGGAGACCGCCTGAATGCCGGTGAAGCAGCCGACGACGAAGTCGCCGGTCTCCTTGGGGTCCACGTGCGGAAGCACCTCGCCCCGCTCCTTGCCCTCGGCGAGCAGTCGCGCGCACAGATCCGACCAGGCACCGAACGGACTGGCGTCGGAGAAGTCCACCGGGCCCTGGTCCAGCGAGAGCCTGGTGCCCGCCCTCAGGACGGGGTCGTGCAGGAGTCCGTGTGCGACCAGCAGGGTGAGATCCACCAACTCCTGCGCCTTGTAGTCCCGCGCGGGCACGGTCACGTTCATGGTCTGCTCACTCAGCACACCCCTGGCCAACTCCTCCTTGGACGAGAAGTGGAAGTACAGAGCCCCCTTTGTCACGGAGGCCCGATTCAGGATCTCGGCGACCGACGCCGCCTCGAACCCGTACTCGTCGAACACCGACGCGGCCGCCCTCACGATCGCCCGCCGGGTCCGAACCGCGCGGTCCTGTCGCACTGCCATCAGGGCTTCTCCTGTCGAAGTGGTGCCGGCGAACGCCAACCAGCAGTTCGCCAAGCGTGGATAGTGGCGCCTCGGCTACCAAAAGAACCGGTTGGTATGTATCTTATCGCCAGAGGCGGAGCAACCCGCCTCGCAAGAGCCTGGACTATGGGGGATCTATGTCTGTGCCTACGCTCTCGCGCCCGACCGAGACGCTCGCCGCAGCACTCGTCGAGTCGTTCACCGAGCCGGTGACCACCGGCGCCGTATCCGCTTCCGAGCAGGTCAGGGCACCGCAAGCCCGGTTCACCAGCACCGCCCCACGGGAGCTTGTCCACCGGGCGGCGGTGGCCGAGGTCTTCCTGACCGGCTGGCACCGGACCGGCGAGAACCGGTTCGCCCTGACCGCGCAGTGGCCCAGGGGGCACAGCTTCTTCACCCCGGTCGACCGCTGCTACGACCCTCTCCTGCTGGCAGAAACCATCCGACAGGTCGGTACGCTTCTTGCCCACGCCGAGTACGGCGTTCCGCTCGGTCACCAGTTCCTGATGTGGGACCTGCACCAGTCACTCCACTCCGGGCACATACGGGTGGGCGCTGCGCCCGCCGACCTGGAGTTGGCCGTCACCTGCCACGACATACGCCGCCGCGGCCGACGACTCGCCGGCATGCGCTACGAGGTCACCCTCTACCGTGACGGACGAGCGACGGCCTCCGGAGGCGCGTCGTTCGACTGCACCACCGCGCAGGTCTACCGTCGGATGCGGGGTGAGCGCGCCCACGCGGTGCAGCGGCGGCCCCTGCCACCCGCCGTCGCTCCCTCCTCGGTGAGCCGCCTGCTGGACATGGACGTCGTGCTGTCCCCGACGGAGGCGCCCCTGCGCTGGCAACTGCGGGCGGACGAGCAGCACCCGGTGCTCTTCGACCACCCGGTCGACCACTTCCCCGGCATGGTCCTCGTCGAGGCGGCTCGACAGGCCGCTCAGGCCGCGCACCCGGACCGCCCGTTCCTGCCCGCCGCCATGCACAGCGAGTTCCACCGGTACGCCGAACTCGACGCCCCGTGCTGGCTCTCCGCCGAGGTGCTCACCCCGATCGGGTCCGGCTCGCGTGCCGTGCGCGTCACCGGCCACCAGGACGGTCAGGCCGTCTACACCAGCGTCCTGGAGGCGGGCGCATAGTGGATGCCTCGCGCCCGCGGGCAGCGGTGGACGGCCCCCTGCTGCTGGTGACCGGCGGCACCGGCTTCGTGGGCGGCGCGGTGGCAGCGGCTGTTCGAGCGACGCCGGGCGCGCGGCTGCGCCTGGCGTCCCGCCGGCCCTCCGCCGCCTCGGCTTCGGCCGGCCGTACCATCCGCGCGGACCTGACCGACCCGGCCTCGCTCCGCGGCCTGTGCGACGGCGTCGACGTCCTGCTGCACTGCGCGACCCGGATAGAGGGGCCGGCCGACCTGACCAGCGAGGTCAACGACCGGGGCACCGAGGCGCTTGTCGAAGAGGCCCTACGCGCCGGGGTGCGCCGCATCGTCTACCTGAGCACCGCGTCGGTGTACGGGCGCGGCACCTTCCGCGACGTCCGTCCGGAGTCGCTGCCGCTGGCACCCGGCTCGCCGACGAGCGCCAGCCGCGCCGCCGCGGAGGCCCACGTACTGGCGGCAGGGGGCACGACGCTGCGGCCTCACCTGATCACCGGGGCGGGAGACCGCTGGGTGGTACCGGGTCTCGTCCGGCTGCACCGACGGCTGCTCGCCTCGGTCGACGGCTGGCCCGCCCGGATCTCCACGGTGGACGTGGCCGACCTCGCCCGGGTCGCGGTCGCCCTCGCCCTCGCCCCCGAGGACGTCTCCGGGGCATGGCACCCCAACCATCCCGAACCGGTCCGGTGCGACGAGCTGTTCGACGCCCTCGTGCACACCTTCCGGCTGCCGCCGACGCACCACGACCTCAGCATCGCGGCGGCCCGCGGCAAGCTCGCCGACCACCCGCGGGACCGCCACCACCTGGACATGCTGGCCACGGACCACTGGTTCGACAGCACCCGTCCCTGGTCGGTCACGGGCAGCCGGCCAGGACTCGGCTTCGTCGACAGCCTGCACCGCCACGCCTCGTGGTACCAGGCCCACCTGGCCACCGCCCTCCCGTGAGCGGGCACGCCGCTTCGACGAGTCGCGCCGCTAGAGGATCGTGAAGCCGCCGTCCACGGCCAGCGTGGCGCCCGTCACGAAGGAGGCCCGGTCCGCGCACAACCACGCCGCCGCCTCCGCGATCTCCTCGGGCTCAGCGGTACGGGGCTGGGGCGTGGCGCTGTGCAGGGCGACCTCCGCGCCGGGGTTCTGCTCGAACCAGGCCGCCACCATTTCGCTCCGGGTGGTGCCCGGGGCGATCGCGTTCACTCTGATTCCCCGCGGACCGTACTCGGCGGCGGCCGCCTTGGTCAGTCCGATGACGGCGTGCTTGGAGGCGACGTAGGGGGCCGCCACCGGCGTCGCCACCAGTCCACCCGTACTACTGGTGTTGACGATCGAGCCGCCGCCGTTCTCCAGCATGGCGGCGAGCTCCGGTCGCAGGCAGTTGAAGACGCCCCGCACGTTGACGTCCATGATCTCGTCGTAGACGGCGTCGTCCATCAGGTGCAGCGGGGTCCGGCCGGTGCCGTAACCGGCGTTGTTGAAGGCCGCGTCGAGCCGCCCGAAGCGCTCCACGGTGAACTCCACCGCGCGGACCGCGTCCGCTGCCACCGAAACGTCCGCCACCACGTGGGCGGCCTGGGCGCCGGCGGCACGCAGCTCCCGGACCAGGATCTCCAGCAGCTCCTCGCGACGCGCCGAGACCACCACCGCGGCGCCCTCCCGGGCGAACACCCGCGCGGCTGCCGCCCCGATGCCGCTGCTGGCCCCCGTGATGAGAACAGTCTTCCCCGACAGAAATCCTCGATCAGACATGCGAAGAGTGTGTCACCACGCCGACTCGGCCGGCGAGGCGCGCACGAGGACGCCGCACCGACACGCACTGCATCCGGCTCCGGGCCCTGAGCCGCGGGGGAGGGCATGGACCCGGAGCCGGAGTCTTCAGAGGGGATCGATCTCGGTGGTCTCCTCGTCCACCCTGATCCACCTGGTGATACCGAGCTCGCGCAGGAACGCCACATCGTGACTGACCACGATGAGCGCCCCTTGATAGGACTGGAGCGCACTGGTCAACTGCCGCACACTGGCGAGGTCGAGGTTGTTGGTCGGCTCGTCGAGCAGCAGCAGCTGAGGTGGCGGCTCAGCCAACAACAGCGCCGCCAACGTCGCCCGGAAGCGCTCGCCCCCCGAGAGCGTACGCACCTCCTGGTCGGCACGCCGCCCCCGGAACAGGAAGCGTGCGAGCCGCGAGCGGATGGTGTTGTCGGTCGCCCCGGGTGCGAAGACGCCGACGTTCTGGGCCACCGTCAGGTTGTCGTCGAGCACGTCCAGCCGCTGCGGCAGGTACTTCGTCGGCACGCTCACCCTCACCTCGCCGGACTCGGCCGGGATCTCCCCGACGACGGTGCGGAGCAGCGTGCTCTTGCCGGCGCCGTTCCGACCGACAAGGGCGATCCGTTCGGGGCCACGGACGTCCAGTTCGGCGCGACCGCCGTGGCGGAGCACCACGTCGTCGAGGACGAGCACGGTCCGACCGGCCGGTACCTCCGTCTCGGGCAGGTCGATCCTGATCTCCTTGTCCTCCCGAACCGCCTCCTCGGCCTCGGTCAGACGCTCCTTGGCCTCCTCCAACCGCTCCTGGTGCATGTTGCGGTGTTTCCCGGCGGCGACCTGCGCCTGTCGTTTGCGTTCGCCCATCACCACCTTGGGCTCGCGCTTGTTCTCCCACATCTTCTTGCCGTACCGCAGTCTGCGGTCGAGCTTGATGCGGGCGTCGGCCAGCTCCTTCTTCTGCCGGCGCAGGTCCGACTCGGCGACGCGCACCATCCGCTCGGCGGCCTCCTGCTCAACCGCCAACGCATCCTGGTAGTCGGTGAAGTTCCCGCCGTACCAGTTGACCTCACCGCCTCGCAGATCCGCGATCTGGTCCACCTGGTCGAGGAGCTGACGGTCGTGGCTGACGATCACCATCGTTCCGCGCCAGGAGGCGACCGCCTCGTAGAGCCTCCGTCGGGCCTCGAGGTCGAGGTTGTTGGTGGGCTCGTCAAGAAGCAGGACGTCCGGTCGCCGCAGGAACTGCGCGGCCAAATAGAGGAGTACGGACTCGCCGCCCGACAGATCACCGATCTGGCGCTCCAGCGTGACGTGTTCCAGGCCGAGTCGGTCGAGCGTCGCCCTGGCACGTTCCTCGACGTCCCACTCGTCGCCGACGACCGCGAAGGTCTCCTCGCGGGTGTCACCGGCCTCGATCGCGTTGAGAGCCTCGCGGATCCGCTCGATGCCGAGCACCTGCTCAACGCGGAGCTCGGCGTTGAGCGTCAGGTTCTGCGGCACGTAGCCGAGTTCACCGCTGACCTTCACCGCGCCCGACGTGGGCACCAGTTCGCCTGCCATCAGCTTCAGCAGTGTCGACTTACCGGACCCGTTGACGCCGACCAGCCCGGTTCGGCCGGGCCCGACGGCAAGGGTGAAGTCCTCGAAGACGACCGTTCCGTCAGGCCAGGTGAAGCCTAGGTCGGCGCAGGTGACCGAGGTGTTGGTCTTCGCCGTGGACATGTGTACCTCCTGAGTGGTCATGAGCCCCGTCAGGGGCGGTTCACAGACGGATCTCGCGCTCCCTCACAAACAGGTGAGCGCTGGCAGACCGGATCGACGGGCGTCCGTCGGCCGATGCCGGGAAGCGCCGTGGCACACGCTCAGCGTGGGCACGGCTACACATGACCTCAGAAGAGCAACGTCCTTCTCCCATGAACGGCGTCAGTTCTTCTACAGCGTATACCTATCTGCCGCTCACGTCACCCCCGAAGCGACCACCCGCCCACCGACGGGCACACACGCACCCGGGAAGACCGACAGGCGGCGGGCGCGTCCACCCACCACCTGTCACTCACACGTTGAAACCAACCGATCGGTCAGGTTGCGACCGGACGCCGCCCACCGGATGCCGCCGCGCCGAAGAGCGCGGGAAGGGTCCAGCGGCCGGGGCCGAGGGCGACGATCAGGAAGAAGGCCCAGCAGTAGAGGGCGGAGGTGACGCCGCCGTTCTGGAGGGGGAAGAGGGCGTCCGGCTGGTGGTGGACGAAGTAGGCGTACGCCATGGAGCCGGAGCAGAGGAAGGCGGCGGAACGGGCGCCGATGCCCGTCAACACCATGGCTCCGCCGACGAGTTGGATCATCGCCGCCCACCAGCCCGGCCACTGGCCGACGGCCGGGGAGGGGCCGTGCCCGCCGCCGAGGACCCCGAAGAGGGTGGCGGCGCCGTGGCAGGCGAAGAGCAGTCCGACGACGATGCGGAAGAGGCCGAGAACGTGTTCCCGGTGGGAGTCGAGCAGGTGGCCGGCTCTGCGTGCCTGGCGCAGAGCGGGGGTCTGTTGAAGCCGCATGGTGATGCTCCTGGAGGGGGACAGGGCTGTTGGGGCATGCGAGGGTGAACCGCGTGCGCTCGCGGGTCGTGCTTTGGTCTAGACCTGACGAGAAAGTAGCGCGCATGACAAGTCGCGTCCAGGCTCGCGCACACACGACGCGGCGGCGGGCGCGAACCTGCGGGCGCGAAAGAGGCGCGCGCCGCTGCGCGCCCCGCGCGCCGGCTCAGCGCAGGACGCGGTCCTTCAGGGCGGGGAACTCCTCGCGGATCCGGGCCAGTCGCGCGAGGTCGAGTTCGGCGCTGACGACCTGCTCGCGGTTGTCCTCCGCCTCGGCCAGCACCTCGCCCCACGGGTCGATGACGGCGCTGCGGCCGGCCTGCGGCACTCCGGCGTGCTCGCCGGCGGTCCCGCACGCGAGCACGTACGCCTGGTTCTCGACCGCGCGGGCCCGGGACAGCAGCGTCCAGTGCGCCGCCCGCCTGTCCGGCCAGCCGGCCGGCACCACGAGGGCCTGGGCCCCGGCGTCCGTGAGGGCCCGGAAGAGTTCCGGGAAGCGCAGGTCGTAGCAGGTGGCGAGGCCGAGGACGGCGTCGTCGGTGGCAAGCGTCACCGGTTCGGTGCCGGCGCCGAGCAGTACCGCCTCGCCCTTGTCGAAGCCGAAGCGGTGGATCTTGCGGTAGCGGGCCGCGAGCCGCCCGTCGGGGGAGAAGACGAGGGAGGTGTTGTAGAGGGTGCCGTCGGGGGCGCGTTCGACCACGGACCCGGCGTGCAGCCACACGCCTGCTTCCACTGCCGCCTCGGACATCGTCCGCGCGGTGGGCCCCTCGGCGGCGTCCTCGGCCGCCTCCTCGAAGCGGTCGAAGGCGAAGGCCCCCACCGTCCAGAGTTCGGGCAGGACGACCAGATCGTCCCCTCGGCGGCCCGCGACCAGCGCGGCGGCCCGGGACCGGCGGGATTCGACCGGTTCGTCAGGGTTCACGTCGATCTGGATGAGCGAGACGCGCACGCTACCACCGTCCATGGCCTGCGGCAGGAGAACCCCTACCGGAAATCCGTCCTACGATCGTCACCCGAAAGCACTGCCCGGGTGCCCGCGCGCAGACTAACTTGAGAGCACCCACACCGCGAACGAACCGTCCGTACCGCCATCATGAGGGGTCCCGTGACCGAGCACCCGAGTCTTCAACCCTACGTTGATGCCTGGTCTCACTCCGTCGACGCGATAGCCGAGCTCGTCGGCCCGCTACCGGAGGCCGACTGGAACCGCCGTACGGAGTGCCCCGGCTGGTCGGTGCGTGACGTGCTGTCACACGTCATCGGCGTGGAGAGCGAGCTGCTCGGCGACCCCCGGCCGATACACACCCTGCCGCGCGACCTGTTCCACGTCGTGGACGAGCCGAGCCGGTACATGGAGGTGCAGGTCGACGTCCGCCGGCACCACACGGCGCCCGAGATGACCAGCGAGTTCGAGTACATCCTGATCCGCCGCCGGCGCCAGCTGCGCAACGAGCGGCGCGGCCCGGAGGCGACGGTGCGCTCGGTGCTGCCGGGCGGCGGCGAGATCACCATGGAGGCGCTGCTGCGGATGCGGGCGTTCGACGTGTGGGTGCACGAGCAGGACATCCGGCGGGCGCTGCGCCGGCCGGGCAACCTCGACTCCCCCGGCTCCCACATCGCCCGCGACATCCTGCTGCACAGCCTGCCGAAGGTCGTCGCCAAGCGGGCGGCCGCGCCGGCCGGCACGGCGGTGGTGTTCGACGTGCACGGGCCGCTGGAGTTCATGCGGACCGTACGGGTCGACCAGGACGGAAGGGGCTCGGTCAACGGCAGTCCCTCGCTCGGCCCGGCCGTCACGTACTCGCTGGACTGGGAGACGTACCTGCGGCTGGCCTGCGGCCGGGTCCGGCTCGACGCGGTCCGGGACAAGGTGAAGATCGAGGGCGACGAGGCGCTGGCCGAGGCGATCATGAAGCACTTCGCGGTCACCCCGTAGCGCGGAGGGGCCGTGGGCGGGCGGGCCCCGGGCGGGCGGCGGCGCTCGCATACGCTTGCCGCATGGCGATCGACGTGCGTGACCCCGACCCGGCGTACCTGGAGTTCTGGCGTGAGTACCACCTCTGCACGCTGACGACGATCCGTCCCGACGGCACCCCGCACGTCGTCGCGGTCGGCGCGACGTACGACCCGGAGGCCGGTGTCGCCCGCGTCATCACGAACAGGCACAGCCGCAAGGTGGCGAACGTGCTGGCGGCCGGGTCGGAGGGTGCGCGGGTGGCGATCTGCCAGGTCGCCAAGGCCCGTTGGGCGACGCTGGAGGGCGTGGCCCGGGTGGTGACGGACGCGGACGCCGTCGCCGACGCGGTGCGCCGCTACGCGGAGCGCTACCAGCGCACGCCGGCGCCCAACCCGGACCGGGTGCTCATCGAGGTCCGGCTGACCCGGGCGATGGGCCGCGCCTGACCGCCTCCCGCCCGGGGGTGGGGGGCCGGGCCGGTTCAGGTCCGGGACGGCACGTGGCCGGATCCGGTGGCCGCGCGGTCGGCGCGGTCCAGCAGCGCCCGCCCGGTACCGGACGGGTAGGGGCGGGCCAGGACCTCGCCGTCTCCGCTGCCCACCGACATGACGCCCACCACCGTGCCCGCCTCGGTGACCGGGTCGAAGTCCTGGAGCCAGGGGCCGCCGCTGGTGCCCTGCGTCAGCCCGCAGGAGCGCAGCAGCAGACCGCCGACGTTCGCCTCGTGGGCGGTCTCGGCGGTCAGGACCTCCGCCGTGCCGTGGCACGTGCTGAGCGGGCCGGCGCCGTCCTCGGGCGCCACCGGGTAGCCCAGCGGCGTGACGGCGCGGCTGGTGTCTATCGGGGCGAACTCCAGCCGGTTGGCCCCGTAGGTCTCGGCTATCGTGCGGCCGCCGCGCCGCTCGACGGTCACGAAGGCGTAGTCGTGCGGCAGTATCTCCGCCAGGTCCCGCCGGACGTCCCAGGCGGGCGGCGTGTGGTACGAGACGATCCGCCAGCCCGTCGCGACGGCCCGCTGGGGGCCGACCCGGTCGTAGCCGGGCGCGAACCAGCCGCGCGGCGGCGGCTCGGGGCTGTCCGGCGAGGTGAGGCAGTGCGCGGCGGTCGCCACGACGCTGCCGCTCGGCGAGTCCACTATGGCGCCGGAGCACACCCCGTACTGGCCGTCGCCGAGGTCCAGCACCAGTTTGCCGACCGTCCGGACGGCCACTCCCTGCCACAGGGCCGGCGCGGCGCCGGCCGCCGGGGGCCGCGTCACCTCCGGCACGTCGTTCGAAGCGCCGGAGAGGCCCAGCAGGACCGCGCAGGCGCCGAAGAGTGCGAATCCCCGGCGTATTCGGTGCATGGGTCCACGCTCGGCGGGACGCCCGGGGGCGGCCAGCCACGACCGTCCGACCGGGTTACCCGCGGCGCCGCGCGGCGCGCCCCCGGGCGCCCGGGAGGCCGGGTCCGGACCCTGGCGGGACGGGCGGACCGACCGGCCCGCACCGCGCCCCCGACCGGCCCCGCGCCACCCACCGACCAGCGAAGGACTCCATGGCCAGCGACCAGCAGCTTGTCCCCGCCGGCGAACCGTACCGGGCGGACAACCCGGAGATCGCCGCCGCCCTGAACCGCGCCGAGTGCCTGGCGGCGCGGTTCAACGCGATCCCGGCCGACGCACCGGAGGCCCGCCGCGCCGCGCTGGAGGCGCTGCTCGGCGAGGTGGGCGAGGACGTGGAGATCCGCCCGCCGCTGCACGTGGACCACGGTTCGCGGATCAGCGTCGGCGCCCACTCGTTCGTGAACTACGGCGCGGTGCTGCTGGACATGGCGCCGATCACGATCGGGGCGTACGCCCAGTTCGGGCCCCGGGTCCAGCTGCTCACGCCGAGCCACCCGATCGATCCCCGGCGGCGGCGGGAGTCGTGGCAGTGCGCGAAGCCGATCACGATCGGCGAGAACGTGTGGCTCGGGGGCGGTGTCATCGTCTGCCCGGGGGTGACGATCGGCGACAACACGGTGGTCGGCGCGGGCGCGGTGGTCACCCGGTCGCTGCCGCCGGACGTGGTGGCGGTGGGCAATCCGGCCCGGGTGCTGCGGGAGATCGTCCCGGACGACTGAGAGCGGCCGGGGGGTGACCACCCCCGGCCGGTTCACCTCGCCCGGCAGCGCGGACTCTCCGGCGTCGCGGGTGTGCGAGGCTGCCGTCATGAGGTCATCGGGCGGGTCGTCCTGCTACCGGAGTCCGGCCGGCCGGGCCGCCGTGGCGGGCTGGTGCACGGACCGGCTCGCGCGCTGGCCCGTCCCGCACCGGACGGCGCTCCTCGACACCGCCGCCGGCCCGACCCACGTCACCACCGCCGGCGACGGCCCCCGCGACGTCGTGCTCCTGCCCGGTACGAACTTCAACGCCGCCACCTGCCTGCCGCTCGCGTCCGCGCTCGCCGCCCGGACGCGCGTCCACGTCGTCGACCTGCCCGGCCAGCCCGGGCTCAGCTCTCCCGTCCGGCCGCCCCGGCGGCTGCTCGGCCGCTGGCTGGAGGAGGTGCTGGCGGGGACGGTCGAGCGGCCGGCCGTGGTGGTCGGCTACTCGCTCGGCGCGCTGCCCGCCCTGCTGTGCGACGTGGCGCCGCTGGCCGGTCGGGTACTGCTGGCGCCCGCCGGGCTGGCCCGGCTGCGGGTCACCCCGCGGGTGCTGGCCGCCACGCTGCCGTGGCTGCTGCGGCCGACCGACCGGCGCAGCGCCGCCCTTCTCGACGTGATGTCCGGGCCCGGCCGGCGGCCGCCGGCGGAATTGGCGGCGTGGATGACGCTGGTCTCCCGGTCGTGCCGCTCCGGGCTGGCCCCGGCGCCGCTGCCGGACGACGTTCTCGCCTCCGCCGCCCGCCGCCCGACGCTGCTGCTCACGGGCTCGGACGACGTGTTCCTGCCGACCGAGCGGCTACGCGGCCGCGCGGTGCGCCGACTGGACGCTCAGGTGGTGGAGTTGGCCGGGGCGGGCCATCTGGCGGCCGTGGAGGCGGCCGAGACCGTGGCCGACCTCACGGCCGGCTTCGCGGAGGCGTCGTAGCCCCGGCGCCCGGGCGGGGGCGAACCGCGCGGAGAACCCCCGGCACGTGTATTGCCCCCCGGCGTCGGGGGCGGCCAAGCTCATTGGTATGGACCTGGAGTTGCGGCATCTCAAGACGATCCGGGCGATAGCCGACGCCGGCAGCCTCACCAAGGCGGCGTCCCACCTCGGCCTCGCCCAGCCCGCGCTCAGCGCGCAGCTCAAACGCATCGAACGCACCCTCGGCGGCGAGCTGTTCGTGCGCGGCAGGCGCGGGGTACGGCCCACCCCGCTCGGCGAACTGGTGCTCGACCGGACGCGGCTTGTCCTGCCGGCCGTGCGCGAACTCCAGGAGGAGGCGGCGCGGTTCGCCAGCGCCTGGGACGAGATGCCGCGCCTGCGCGTCGGCGGCACCCACGGCCCGCTGCTCGGCGGCCTCGTCGACCGGCTCGCCGCCGGCGACCCGGGGATCCCCGTCTCCACCCACACCTCCTGGTCCGAACGGGAGATCGCCGACTCCGTCGCCGACGGCCGGCTGGACTTCGCGCTCGTCGGCACCTGCGGCGAGAGCCAGCCGCCGCGCGCCGACCGGCTGGTGTGGCGGGAGGTCGCCGTCGACCCCGTCTTCATCATGCTCGCCGACGGCCACCCGCTCGCGGACCTGCCCGAGATCGAACTCGGCGCCCTGGCCGAGGAGTCCTGGACGGACGTCCCCGGCGACGGCTGCTTCGGCGACTGCTTCGCCGCCGCCTGCGCCCGCGCCGGCTTCACCCCGGCCCGCGTGTACGAGACGGACACCGCGTCCTGCGTGCACCTCGTGCAGGTCGGCCGGGCCGTCGGACTCTGCCGCGCCACGTTCCCGCCCACGCCCGGCCTGGTCACCCGCCCGCTCGTCGACAACCCGCTGAGCTGGCGGCACGTACTCGGCTGGCACCCCGGCGGCGGCGCGGCCGCCGCGGCCGACGTGGTCATGGGCCACGCCCGCGCGGCGCACGAGGACGCCGCCGCGCGCAGCGACAGCTACCGCCGCTGGCGCGCCGCCCACCACCACCTGCACTCCCTCGGCGCCCGCGACAACCGGCCCGCCCCCGTCGACGACACGCCCGACGCCCGCGACGCCCGGCTCAGCGGGCGCGCCACCGCCGGACGGCGAGGAAGAGCGCTGAGAGGACGACACTGACCAGCTCGGCCGGCAGCAACCCGCCCGCGACGGCCAGCACGTCCGACACGGCCACGCCCCCGGCCCGGTGACGGCCCCGCAGCGGACCGCCGTCCTCGACCGCCCCTTACCCCCGTCCGGCCGCCGTCAGAACCGGGCCGCCGTGGCCGCCTCTCGCCGCTGCGGGGCGGCAGCCATAACGCCGGGCAGGGGGCCAAGTGACAGCTGACGGCGGCCGGTTCCCGCCGTCTACGGTTTCGGCACCTCCCACCGAGACCGAGGAGACACCCATGCT
>NZ_WMLF01000020.1 GCF_014156695.1 Streptomyces durbertensis
GTACTCCCCGGTGCCCCGGCCCCCGTCGTGGTGGCCATCGACGGCCCCTCGGGCACGGGGAAGTCCAGCACCTCGAAGGCGGTGGCCGCGAAGCTCGGGCTGAGCTACCTGGACACCGGCGCCCAGTACCGGGCGATCACCTGGTGGATGCTGACCCACGGCGTGGACGTGGACGACGCGGCGGCCGTCGCCGAGGCGGCCGGGCGCCCGGTCATCGAGTCCGGCACCGACCCGTCGGCCCCCACGATCACCGCGGACGGCGAGGACGCCTCCGGGCCGATCCGCACCCCCGAGGTCACCGCGGCGGTCAGCGCGGTCAGCGCGGTGCCCGAGGTCCGCGCCAGGATCACCGCCCTCCAGCGGCACATCGCGGAGACCGCCGAGGGCGGCATCGTCGTGGAGGGCCGGGACATCGGCACCACCGTGCTGCCCGGCGCCGACCTGAAGGTCTTCCTCACCGCCTCGCCGGAGGCCCGCGCGGCGCGGCGCGGCGGCGAGCTGAAGGCGCAGACCGGCCAGGCGGACCTCGCGGCCACCCGGCAGGCCCTGCTCAAGCGGGACCAGGCCGACTCCAACCGCAAGACCTCCCCGCTGGCGAAGGCCGACGACGCGGTCGAGGTCGACACCACCGAGCTGACGCTCGAGCAGGTCATCGAGTGCGTGGTCACGCTGATCGAAGAGAAGCAGCGGGTCGCGTGAGCCCGACCGACAAGGCGCGTCCGGCCGGGGCGCCGGGCGAGCGCGGCGCGACGGTGGGGCGGCGCATCGGCATCGGGCTGATGTACTCGCTGTGGCGCCCGCGGGTGCTGGGCGCCTGGCGGGTGCCGGCCACCGGCCCGGTGATCCTCGCGGTCAACCACACCCACGCGCTCGACGGCCCGATGCTGATGGGCACCGCGCCGCGGCCGGTGCACTTCCTGATCAAGAAGGAGGCCTTCGTCGGGCCACTGGACCCGTTCCTGCGGGGCATCGGCCAGCTGAAGGTGGACCGGGACGTGGCCGACCGGGCCGCGATCACCCGCGCGCTGGACGTGCTGGCCGGCGGAGGTGTGCTGGGCATCTTCCCCGA
Organism: Streptomyces durbertensis; assembly: GCF_014156695.1. Classification (GTDB taxonomy): domain Bacteria; phylum Actinomycetota; class Actinomycetes; order Streptomycetales; family Streptomycetaceae; genus Streptomyces; species Streptomyces durbertensis. Next base: position 1,070 of record NZ_WMLF01000020.1, read on the forward strand.
GGGCACCAGGGGAGAGGGCGACTTCGCCGCGCTGCGCGCGGGCCTCGCCTACTTCGCGGTGCGCTCGGGCGCGCCGGTGGTGCCGGTCGCGGTGCTCGGCAGCAACGAGCGCCGCAGCCGGCTGATATCGGCCGTTCCGCCGCTGCGCGGACGGGTCGACGTCGTGTTCGGCGAACCGTTCGACGCGGGGGACGGCAGCGGCCGCCGCACCCGCCGCGCGCTGGACGAGGCGACGACCCGCATCCAGCGCCGGCTCACCGACCACCTGGCCGGGGCGAGAAAGCTCACCGGCCGCTGAAGACCATCGCCGGTGGTGGCGGCCCGCCCGCCGCCGACCGGCCTCCGGGAACCTCCCGGACCGTACACGAGGACATGAGGGACAGGACTCCATGAACGACCAGATCCACTCCGGCGACGGGCACGGTGAGCTCGGCGACGCCGAGTACGCGGAGTTCATGGAGCTCGCCGCGCAGGAGGGCTTCGACGTCGAGGACATCGAGGGCGCGCTGGACGAGGCCGGGCACGGCCCGCTTCCGGTGCTCGCCGTCGTGGGCCGGCCGAACGTCGGCAAGTCGACGCTTGTCAACCGCATCCTGGGCCGCCGGGAGGCGGTCGTCGAGGACCGGCCGGGCGTCACCCGGGACCGGGTGACCTACGAGGCCGAGTGGGCGGGCCGCCGCTTCAAGGTCGTCGACACGGGCGGCTGGGAGCAGGACGTGCTCGGCATCGACGCCTCGGTGGCCGCGCAGGCCGAGTTCGCGATCGAGGCCGCCGACGCCGTTGTGTTTGTCGTCGACGCCTCGGTGGGCGCGACCGACACCGACGAGGCCGTGGTGAAGCTGCTGCGCCGGGCCGGCAAGCCCGTCGTGCTCTGCGCCAACAAGGTGGACGGCCCCTCGGGCGAGGCGGACGCCGCCATGCTGTGGTCGCTGGGTCTCGGTGAGCCGCACCCGGTCTCCGCGCTGCACGGCCGGGGCACCGGCGACATGCTGGACGAGGTGCTGAAGGTACTGCCCGACGCGCCGGCGCAGACGTTCGGCGCGGGCGTCGGCGGCCCCCGGCGCATCGCGCTGATCGGGCGTCCCAACGTCGGCAAGTCCTCGCTGCTGAACAAGATCGCGGGGGAGGAGCGGGTCGTCGTCAACGAGATCGCCGGCACCACCCGCGACCCCGTCGACGAGCGCATCGAACTCGGCGGCCAGACCTGGACGTTCGTCGACACGGCCGGCATCCGCCGCCGGGTGCACCTCACCGAGGGCGCCGACTACTACGCGTCGCTGCGCACGGCGGCCGCGTTGGAGAAGGCCGAGGTCGCGGTGGTCCTCATCGACGTCAGCGAGCCGATCAGCGTGCAGGACACCCGGATCATCACGATGGCCGTCGAGGCCGGCCGGGCGCTGGTGCTCGCCTACAACAAGTGGGACACCCTCGACGAGGAGCGGCGCTTCTACCTGGAGCGGGAGATCGAGCGGGACCTGGTGCAGACCCAGTGGGCGCCCCGGGTGAACATCTCCGCCCGGACCGGCCGCCACATGGAGAAGCTGGTGCCGGCGATCGAGACCGCCCTCGCGGGCTGGGAGACCCGGGTGCCCACCGGGCGGCTGAACGCCTTCCTCGGCGAGCTGGTCGCCTCTCACCCGCACCCCGTGCGCGGCGGCAAGCAGCCGCGCATCCTCTTCGGCACCCAGGCCGGCACCCGCCCGCCGCGGTTTGTCCTCTTCGCCTCGGGCTTCCTGGAGGCCGGCTACCGCCGCTTCATCGAGCGGCGGCTGCGGGAGGAGTTCGGCTTCGAGGGCACCCCGATCCAGATCTCGGTGCGGGTCAGGGAGAAGCGCGGGAAGGGCGGCAAGAGCGGCCGCAGGTGACGTACCGCCGGCGTGCGGTCGGGGCCCGGGCAGGAAGCCGTGTCGGCGACCTGCCCGGGCCCCTTCTTCCGTGGGCGCCCGTTCTGCCGTGAGCGCCCGCGACGGGCCGTCAGCCGCGGTGGTCCAGGCCCTCGGAGCGGGCCGGCGGCAGCGCGGCGCGGACCCGCCGCTCCTCCTGCCAGCGGGTGTGGAAGCCGCTCGACGCGGCGCCCGGCGACGGGTAGAGCGTGCCGAACCCCTCGAAGCGCAGCGGCTCCTCCCCGGACCTGTCGAACGGCAGCGTGCGGAACAGCCGGCGGTACTCGGCGTAGAGGGCGTCGTAGATCGGCGTGGCCGAGCGTTCCGGCAGTTCGTGGCGGCCTACCTCGTGGGCGGGCCGCATCTGCGGGATGTGCCCGTAGGTCGAGTGCGAGTGGCGGGCTCGGGAAGGTTCGTATGGCTGCACACCGGGACAACGACCGCACGGCCCCGCTGGATGCGGGGCCGTGCGGGGGAACGTCCGTGAACCGACCGGATCAGGTGCCGGCGAGCGGCATCGCGGCGGCGACCAGGTAGCCGTTGGCCGCGGCCTTCTCCAGGGCCTGACGCATCAGGTCCTCACGCGGCTGCTCACCGAGGCCGCCGGAGGGCACGGCGAAGACCAGCACGGTGCTGGTGCGGTTGGCGGTGGCGCGCCACTCCTCGGTCACCGGCAGCGGCTGGTGCGCCTGCCACCAGGAGTCGGACGGGTTTCCCTCGGGGCCCGGCTGCAGCACGGCGTGCAGCTGCCCGGCGGCCATGAGCACGGACCAGCCGGGGATGGCGGCGGGCATCGTCTCCAGGTCGCTGACGGCGGTGAAGCCGTGCTCCATGAGCAGCGGCAGGAACTCGTCGGTGGTGCCCTCCGAACCCGGGCGCGCGATGGCGCCGTTGGGCTCGACGACGATGGCGGCGCGCAGCTGCTCGTCGATCAGCACCTGGCCGCAGGTGACCTTCAGCACGGCCTGCTCGCCGTCGGCGCCGGGGGCACCGCCGGAGTCACCGGTGATGGTGCGCACGGCGCCCTGGATCTGCTCCTCGGTGACCCGCACGATCTGCGAGGGCACGCAGTTGGCGTGCGCGAAGGCGAGCACGGCGGTCTCTTCGCCGACGAAGAGCACCGTGCTGGTGCGCTCCCGGCCGGTGTCGCCCGGCGTGCGGCACGAGGTGCAGTCGTAGCTGCTCGGCGCCGTCTCGCCGGCGAGGAGTTTCGCGACCTCTTCTTCGCCGATCTCGGCGCGTACGTCGTCGCTGACGTCAAGCATGGGAGACACAGGAGAACTCCTGGCGGTCGGTTCTGGTTCGTATGCACAACGGGTGACATGTGGTGATGGTCACGCGGTGGCACGAACCAGGTGCGATTGCCGGGCGCGCAGCGTGACGTGCGCGCCGGAAGACGTCACTCAGCGTCAACTCGGGCAGAGCGCGCCGCCGTTGGTCGGGTGAAACAGCTCACAAGTAGGCTGAGGAGGTATCCACCAAATCGGGAAATCTCAGGCGAACTGATGCCCTGATGGTGTCGCGTTACCTGCGGTAACGCTCAACTGACCTGTGACGGAGGGTTGTTGGTTGTCGGCTCGCCCGGCGGCTGCCTAGATTCGGCGACCGTGTGCACCGAGCACCGCCCGGCACGGTCCGTCCGGATCGACGCGCCGTCACGGCGACCGCCCCTCGGGGAGTCCCGTGACCGCGTCCGCTCCGTCGGACGGGGCGCGCCCGGCCGCCCCGCCCCATGGCGCGGAGGGCCGAACGCGCCCTTGGGGGAACCGGGTTCGTGGAGAGGGATGGAATGTCCACACGTCGTGAGAAGGCCGCACGTGCGACCGCGGTCTGCGCCGCGGTGATCGCGCCGCTCGCCCTGATCACCGTCGCCACCGCCCCCGCCCAGGCCGCCGACGGCGGCGTCTGGGACCGCCTCGCCCAGTGCGAGAGCGGGGGGAACTGGCAGATCAACACCGGCAACGGCTACTACGGCGGACTCCAGTTCGCCCCGAGCACCTGGCGCGCCTACGGCGGAGCGGCCTACGCGCCGACCGCCGACAAGGCCAGCCGCGCCCAGCAGATCGCCGTCGCCACCAAGGTCCAGGCCGCCCAGGGCTGGGGTGCCTGGCCGAGCTGCTCCGCACGGCTCGGGCTGCACGGCACCCCACCGGCCGCGCCCGCGCCCTCCGCCGAGCGCTCCTCCGCCGCCAGGCAGCCCGCCGCGAACCCGTCCGCCGAGCGCCAGTCCACCGCGCGGCCGTCCGCCCCGCGATCCGGCGGAGCGCAGGCCGGCTCCGGCGCCCGGAGCGCACCACGCGCCGGCGACGACGGCCGGCGCGCCACCCGCGGAGGCGCCGTCCACACCGTGCGCGAGGGCGACACTCTCAGCGCCATCGCCCGCGCCGCCGGCCGCGACTGGCGGGACCTGCACGCCGCCAACCGGGCCGTCATCGGAGACGACCCGAACCTGATCCTGCCCGGCCAGCGGCTCCGAGTCTGATCCGCGCCGCCTGCCGCAGGCCCCCGCCCCACCCGGTCCGCCGACCGGGTGGGGCCCGTCTGTCGTCGGGCGCGGGCTGCCCGGCGGGTGGCGCCGACCCGCCTAGCGTGACCGGATGCGCTTCCCGCAGAACCGACGCCGACGGCCCAGCGCCCTGCTGTGCGCGCTGCTCGCCGTGCCGCTGCTCACCGTTCTCGGACCCGCGGCGGGCCACGCCGGCGCGAGCGCGGCCGTCGGGCGGCAGGCCGTCGAGGGCTCCCCGAGCCCCTGCCGCCCGACGGCCTCCCCGTGGGACTGCCTGGCCCGCTGCGAGAGCAGCGGCGACTGGTCCGCGAACACCGGCAACGGCTTCTACGGCGGCCTCCAGTTCTGGCAGCCCACCTGGGAGGAGCACGGTGGCCAGGAGTTCGCCGAGCGGGCGGACCTGGCCACCAGGGAGCAGCAGATCGAGGTGGCCGAACGGGTGCTGGCCAACCAGGGCTGGGGCGCGTGGCCGGTGTGCTCGGTGCGCTGCGAGCTGACCACCCGGGAGGACAGCCGCCGCCGCGTCCACCTGGTCCGCCCGGGTGACACCCTCAGCGGGATCGCCGCCCGCCATCGGGTGGCGGGCGGCTGGCGCGAACTCCACCGCCTCAACCGGGAGGTCGTCGGCGACGACCCCGGCCGGCTGTGCCCGGGGATGATGCTGGTGCTCCCCGACCGCACGGCCCAGCAGGCCCGCCGGGCGGCCCTGTCGACGCATGCGGTCCCGCCGGTCCGGCCGGTGCCGCCCGGGCGTCGGGCAGCGCCGGCGTGGGGTCCCGCCTCGCCGGACGACCACACCGGCTTCACCGGGTCCGCACATTTCTTCGCCGAACTTCCGCTCGGAGCCAACCAGGGGCGCCTCCCGCGCGTCTAAGGGAGTGAAGAGCGCAGGGGTGGACGCGCCCCTGCGTGGGAACACGGACCCGAGGCCGCATGCAGCACTCCTTCCGACCGCCCGGTGACAGCCGTGCGGACAGCTCACCCGCGCGGGCGGTGGTGCCCGCGTCGGCGAGTGCGCCCGCCGGTGGCTCGCCGACGCACCGTGCCGCCGCCTCGGCCGCTCCGGGGCCGGGCCGTCGGCGCCAGGCGGCCGGGGTGACGCCCCAAGCGGACTGCACGGCCGACACCGCCGGCGGTCTGACCTTCGACGTCGCGCTGCCGGAAGCCGCCGAGCGCTGGGACGCCGCCCTGCTGCTGCACGAGGACGACCCCGTCGAGGACGCCGTGCGGCTCCCGCTGGTGCCCTCCGGTCCCCGGCTGATGCGTGCCGTGCTGCCCAGCACGGTGCCGCTGGGGGAGGGGCGCTGGAAGGTGAGTCTGGCGGTGGGCGAGGAGCCGCCGAGGCGGGTGGCGCCCGGGCGCAACGATCTGCGGTCGCTGGTCGCCAGGGTGCCCAGGACGGGCCGGACGTGGCTCGGCGTGCGCATCCCCTACCGGACCCGCCAGGGCAATCTCGCGCTGCGCGCATGGCAGCGCTGGCCGCACGCGGAGGCGCACGAACTGCGCGTGGCGGACAACTCGTTGACCGTGCGCGGGCGGCTCTACGGCGCCACGGCCCGCCCGGAGGCCGCGCTGCTCGCCCGGACGTGTGCCGGCGGCGGCTCCGCCGCGCCCGTGGCCGAGGTGCCGCTGGTGTCCGTCGACGGGGAGGAGTTCACCGCCGTCCTCCCGCTGCGGTCGCTGCCGGTGCCCGAGGGCGACGCCGACGGCGGCTGGCTGCTGTGGCTGAGGCCCGCCGAGGGCGAGGAGCCGGTGCGGATCGCCCGCATACTCGACGACATCCCCGACAAGCGGCGGGTGATCCGCTACCCCGCGGTGCCGCTGGGTGACGCCGGGGGAGCGCTGCGGCCCTGCTACACGTCGGACAACGACCTCGCCGTCCGGCTGGAACGCTGACAGCCGCCGACCGTCCCCCTGACATCGGCGCGTGCGCGTCTGCCGCCGGCCTTCCTGCGGACAGTAACTGTCCGCAGGGGCTGGCAGACTCGGCGGCATGTTGGAGACCTCGGCGCGGCTGCTGCGCCTGCTGTCCCTGCTCCAGGCCCACCGCGAATGGTCGGGCGCCGATCTCGCCGACCGGCTGGGGGTGAGCGAGCGCACCGTCCGGCGCGACGTCGACCGGCTGCGCACGCTGGGCTACCCGGTGCACTCCGCGACCGGTACGGCCGGCGGCTACCAGTTGGGCGCCGGCGCCCAACTGCCGCCGCTGCTGCTGGACGACGAGGAGGCCGTCGCGGTCGCCGTGGGCCTGCAGAACGCGGTCGGCGCGGGCGTGGAGGGCGTCGAGGAGTCCTCGGTACGCGCGTTGACCAAGCTCGAACAGGTGCTGCCGCACCGGCTTCGCCGCCGGGTGAGCGCCCTGACCGCCTACACCGTGCGGATGCCGGCCCGGTCGGCGGGCCCGGCGGTGGCCGCGGAGACGCTGACCGACCTGGCGCACGCCTGCCGCGACCACCAGGAACTGCGCATCCGCTACCGGGCGCACAACGGGGACGACAGCCGCCGGGCGGTGGAGCCGCACCGACTGGTGAACAGCCACCGCCGCTGGTACCTGGTGGCGTACGACCGCGGCCGGGAGGACTGGCGCACGTTCCGCGTCGACCGGCTCACCCTCACCCCGCCGCACGGCACGCGCTTCACCCCCCGCCAGCCGCCGGCCGACGACCTGGCCGCCTATGTGCGCGAGGGCGTCACCAGCGCCGCGTACCCGGCACGCGGCACCGTACTGCTGCACGTGCCGTTGGAGCAGGCCGCCGAGCGGCTGTCCGACTGGGGAGGCTCGCTCGAACCCGTGGACGAGCACAGCTGCCTGCTGGAGGTGGCGTCCTACTCCTTCGACGCGGTGGTGTTCCACGTGCTCCATCTGGGAGTGGACTTCACCGTGCGCGAACCGCCGGAACTCCTCGCGCGCGTGGAGGCGTTGCGGGACCTGCTCGGCCGCGCGCTGCCGCAGCCCCCGAACTGACCCCCGGTCAGCTGTCCGGAGGGTGAGGACGCCCGTCGTCACGGCTGCCGGCGAAGGTGTGGAAGAACGATTTCCGTGCTATTCCGCGACGCCGGCGAACAGTTCCGGGCCGACTCGTCGCCGTGCATTCCGAGCGCCCCCGCACAGGTGTTTGCGGTACTCGCCGCGGACGCTTCCGGGGCGCTCCGCGCATTCCGAATCGCGGGCCCGGGACCTCGGCGGGGCTGTGACAGAAGCGTGACGACGGCAGAACCGATCAGACACTTCCCCGTGCTGGCACCAGGTCGTACGGTGGCGGTCATGGCTGACCGACCCACCACACCGAGCACCCCGACCGACGACCCCGAGAGCTACGTCGGACTGTCCGACCGGGCGGCCGAGGAGACCGCCCGACGCCGCGGCTGGACGACGGTGCGGTCCCTCGAACCCGGCGCGATGATCACCATGGAGTACCTGGAGGGGCGGCTCAACTTCACCGTCGACAACGGCGTGGTGGTCCGCTGCTGGAAGGGCTGACCCGGCCGACCCGGCGCGGATCCCCGCAAGGGCTGTCAGGGGCGGCGCTCCAGCGGGGCGCCGCGCCCCGGACGCTCCGCGCCCGGCCGTCGGACGACGTGCGGCGCGGGGCGCTCGTGGTGCGGGTGCCGGGCGGGCGCGGCGCGCCCCCGGACCCCCGCCCGGCCCGGCCCGCCGGTGCCGCTGGGCAGCCGCTCGCCGCCGCCCGGACCGGCCAGCGTCGGACCGGCCCCGACCGGAGGCAGGCCGGCCGCGCCGGCCCGCAGCCCGCGCCGCAGGCGGCCCCAGTAGACCTCTATGTGCTCCTGCACCCGGGCGAGCAGCGGCTCGCACCACGGCAGGGCCAGCAGGATCAGCAGGCCGGCGGCCCAGCCGAGCAGCACGTCGCTCACCCAGTGCGTACCGAGGTAGACCGTCGTGGTGCCCACGCCGAGCGCGAAGAAGGCGGCGACGACGGAGAGCCAGCGGCGGGCGAGCTTGCTGGTGGCGAGGTAGGCGAGCACGCCCCAGGTCACGACCGCGTTGGCGGTGTGACCCGAGGGGAATATGTCCCCCGTCAGCCACATCTCGTTGCTGCCCATGATGTTCGCGTAGTGCGGTCCCTCCCGGCCCATGCCGAGCTTCGCCGCGCCCACGGTGACGTTGAGCAACAGCAGCGACGCGCCCAGCACCAGCAGCGGCCGCAGCGTCCGCTGCCGCCAGGAGCGCCAGCCGAGCCAGGCGGCCACCATCACCGCCGTCGGACCCCGTTGGCCCAGGACCACGAAGTAGTCCAGGAAGGCGTGCAGCTCCGGCCACTGCTTGTACGGCCGGAACAGCATCGCCTGCCAGTCCAGCCGCACGAGGAACGAGGTGTTCAGCACGGCGGCCACGATCGCCACGTAGAGCCCGATCGTCGCCAGGAACAGCGACGTGCGTGTGCGGGTCATCGCCGGAGGCGGGGTGGTCGGCCGCGCAGGCTCCTGTTCCAGGCGGGCGAAGATTCGGTCGGTACGCACCCAATCGACATTACAGGCGGTGACCGACGACTATGGTCGGGCCCTGGGGTTCGTAATCCCCATGTGATGTGCAATCCGTCGTCTCCGCGCCCGTCGGGCCTGCGTATTTACAGGAGAACGGGTCGATTCGATTTTGCTTCCAAGGATTATCGGTCTCGGTCGCGGGACCATTTCCCGACGTTTGACGTGTAGTCCATCGGAGCTTCACCCGCGCCCTCACGGGGGCCCGGAACCGAGCAGCCACACCGCCCCGTAGCCGGCCGCGACGACGGTCAGTCCGGCCGTCACGGCCACCGCCGTACGGGTGCGGGCGCCCGCCAGCGCCACCGCCGGCGGCAGCAGCAGCGGGAACGCCGGCAGCAGCAGCCGGGGCTTCGAACCGAAGTAGCCCTTGGCGCACAGCGCCAGCAGCACCACCGTGCCCGCGTAGACCAGCAGCGGCAGCGGCTGCCCGGCACGTACGCACAGCACCAGGCCGCCGACCACCAGCGCCACCCCGAGCAGCAGCGCCAGCCCGGCCAGCGGCCCTGGCCACGGCCCGGTCAGGTACCCGCCGACGAAGCGGGCGAACGCCAGACCGCCGTCGAAGCCGTTCCCCCACTCGGCCTGCACGTCCAGATAGCCCGTCCAGCTTCCCCGCCGCACCGCGACCCACACCACGTACCCCAGCCAGCCGAGAGGGGCGAGGGCCAGGCCCGCCACCACCCGGGGTGACAGCCGCCTGGCCCGGTACAGCCGGGCGGCCGCGGTGATCCACAGCGCGGCCACCACGGCCGCGCCCACCGGCCGGGTCAGTCCGGCCAGCGCGGCCAGCGAGCCGGCCCACACCCACCGCTCGGTGAGCAGCGCGTACAGCGACCAGGCGGCCAGCGCGGTGAACAGCGACTCGCTGTAGGCCATGGACTGGACGATCCCCACCGGCATCGCCGCCCACAGCGCCGCGAGCAGCACCCCCGCGCGCCGCCCGTGCAGGTGCTCGCCGATCGCGAAGAGTCCCCAGGCCGCCGCCAGCGAGGCCAGCGCGGAGACCAGCACACCGGCGGCCGCCGCGTCCATCGGCCCGACGGCCGACAGCAGTCGTTCAAGCCACGGAAGAAGCGGGAAGAAGGCCAGGTCGGGGTGGGTGGTGCCGTCAGCGAGCCGGGTGGTGTGGCCGTAGCCGTCGGCGGCGATACGGGCGTACCACAGCGAGTCCCAGCGGGCGGAGAGCAGTTGGTAGGCGTCCCGGTCGGCGGCGGCCGACCAGACGAAGAGGGTGAGGAGCACCACGGCGCGCACTCCCGCGTACGCCAGGAGCGCGGGCGCCGCCCGGCGCAGCGCACTGGAGTACAAAGGGGCGGCCTGCCCCGCGGAGATTTCCCCCACCCGTGGCAACACGGTCGTTTTGGTCACGGCCCGATTATCGGGCAGCCGTGCGAGGGCCCTGACCGGCCGGTAGCGCGGCCGGCGTGACCTGCGGCACTCGACCCCGGCGTTTCCTCGCGTACCCTGTCCGAGCACCCGCCGTTTTCCGCCGATCCGATCGGCCGCCGCCCGGCGGCCGGAGAACCACGAGGTCCCGCGGGTGGCGCAAGGAGGTGCGTACATGCCACGGGTGCCCGTTCAGCAGACCCACGTGAGGGCGGACGGCACCGCAGCGAGTACGCAGACCGGCTTGCGAGAAGCCGCGGGCCGGGCGCCGGCCAGCCGTTGGACCGTGCTGGTCGTGCTGTGCGCGAGCCTGCTGCTGGTGGCGGTGGACGCCACCGTCCTGCATGTCGCCGTACCGGCCGTCTCCGCGGACCTGCGCCCCGGCCCCGTCGAACTCCTGTGGATCGTCGACGCCTACCCACTGGTCTGCGCCTCCCTGCTGATCCTCTTCGGCACGCTCGGCGACCGGATAGGCCGCCGACGGGTGCTGCTGCTGGGCTACGCCGTCTTCGGACTGGCCTCCGCGCTGGCCGTGCTCGCCACCGGGCCGCTTGTCCTGATCATCGCCCGGGCGCTGCTCGGCGTCGGCGGTGCGATGATCATGCCCGCCACGTTGTCGATCCTCCGCCAGGTCTTCCCCGACCGCCGGGAGCGGGCGCTGGCCATCGGCGTGTGGAGCGCGGTGGCCGCCGTCGGCGCGGCGCTCGGCCCCCTGGTCGGCGGCGCGCTGCTGCAGCACTTCTGGTGGGGCTCGGTCTTCCTCATCAACATCCCGCTGATGCTGCTGAGCATCCCCGTCGGCCGCATGCTGCTGCCCGAGTCGACCGGCGACCGCCAGGGCCCCTGGGACGCGGTCGGCGCGCTGCTCGCCGCGACCGGCCTGTTCGCCCTGATCCTGGGCGTCAAGCGGGCCGGCGGCGGGCACCTCCTGGACCCCGGCACCCTGCTCGTCGCGGCCCTCGGCGCCGCTCTGCTCGCGCTCTTCTGCTACCGGCAGCGACGGCTCCCGCACCCGCTCATCGACTTCTCCGCCTTCGCCCGCCCCGCCTTCGGCACGGCGGTGGGCTGCATCGTGCTGACGGTGCTCGCCCTCGTCGGGCTCGCGCTGCTCGCCGCCCAGTACCTCCAGCTGGTGCTCGGCCTCTCACCGCTGGAGACGGGCCTGCGGCTGCTGCCGCTGTCGGTGGCGGCCATCGCCGCCGGACTGCTCGGGCCCCGGCTGCTCCAGGTGCTCGGCCCGCGCACCATGGTCACCCTCGGCTTCCTCGCCACCGCGCTGGCGGTGGTACTCCTCACCGGTGTCGGCGAGAGCGACCGGCCCGCGCTGCTCGTCGGCGGCTTTGTGCTGCTCGGCTTCGGGCTGGAGACGACGCTCTTCGGCTGCTACGAGTCGATGCTCTCCGACGCCCCGCCGCAGCAGGCCGGCGGCGCCGCCGCCGTCGGCGAGACCGCCTACCAGCTCGGCGCCGGCCTCGGCATCGCGGTGCTCGGCAGCGTGATGAACGCCGCCTACGCCTCCTCGTTCGCCGACCGGCCCGTACCGGCCGCCGCCGGCGACGCCGGACGCGGCTCACTGGGCGAGGCGTACGCCGCCGCCGGCGAGCTGGGCGGCCGGGCCGGCGAGCTGCTGCGGGAGAGCGCGCAACTGGCGTTTGTGCACGGGATGCGCGTCACCCTTGTCGTCAGCGCGCTGCTGCTGCTGTGCGGCGCGGCAGCGGCGCTGCGGCTGCCCCGGTCCGCGAAGGCGGTCCAGCGGCTGCCCGAGCAGCCGGGCAAAGCCGTGGTGCAGGGCAGCGGGCAGCTCTTGCCCAGCCGCGCTACCCAGTCGTAGGTTCGTGCCCGCCGCATCACCGCGGCGCACCGCCCGACGTCCCGCACGACGGGCCCGGTGATCCCTCCTCTCCCGTCCGCCGGAGGTCGCGTCCATGTCCAGCACCCCGCCGCCGTTCGACCCGATCGATCCGCTCGGTCTCGACGACCTGTTGGAGCCGGAGGACCTGGCGGTGCGCGACGCGGTCCGGGCCTGGGCGCGCGACCGGGTGCTTCCCCACATCGCCGAGTGGTACGAGCGCGGCGAGCTGCCGGTCATCCGCGAACTGGCCAAGGAACTGGGGGCGCTGGGCGCGCTCGGCATGCCGCTGGAGGGCTACGGCTGCGCCGGCGCCTCGGCGGTCCAGTACGGGCTGGCCTGCCTGGAGCTGGAAGCGGCCGACTCCGGCATCCGCTCCCTGGTCTCCGTACAGGGCTCGCTGGCCATGTACGCCATCCACCGCTTCGGCACCGAGGAGCAGAAGCAGCGTTGGCTGCCGTCGATGGCCGCCGGCGAACTGATCGGCTGCTTCGGCCTGACCGAGCCCGACGTCGGCTCCGACCCGGCCGCGATGCGCACCCACGCCCGGCGGGACGGCGACGACTGGGTGCTCAACGGCCGCAAGATGTGGATCACCAACGGCTCGGTCGCCGGCGTCGCCGTCGTCTGGGCGCGCACCGAGGACGGCGTGGCCGGCTTTGCCGTGCCCACCGACAGCCCCGGCTTCTCGGCACCGGAGATCCGGCACAAGTGGTCCCTGCGCGCCTCGGTGACCAGCGAACTTGTCATGGACGAGGTACGCCTGCCCGCGGACGCGCTGCTGCCGGGCGCGCGCGGCCTGCGCGCCCCGCTGAGCTGCCTCAACCACGCCAGGTACGGCATCGTGTGGGGCGCGATGGGCGCCGCCCGGGCCAGCTTCGAGGCGGCGCTGGAGTACGCGCGCACCCGCGAGCAGTTCGGCCGCCCCATCGGCGGCTTCCAACTCACCCAGGGCAAGCTCGCCGACATGGCCCTCGAACTCCACAAGGGACTGCTGCTCGCCCACCACCTCGGCCGGCGGATGGACGCCGGCCTACTCCGCCCCGAGCAGGTCAGCTTCGGCAAGCTGAACAACGTGCGGGAGGCGATCGAGATCTGCCGCACCGCGCGGACCGTGCTCGGCGCCAACGGCATCTCGCTGGAGTACCCGGTGATGCGGCACGCCACGAACCTGGAGTCCGTGCTCACCTACGAGGGCACGGTGGAGATGCACCAGCTTGTCCTCGGCAAGGCGCTGACCGGCCTGGACGCCTTCCGCTGAGGGGAGCCACCCCGCTCGCGGGCGCCGGGCCGGTCAGCTCTGGTTGAAGAACCCGTCCTCGCCGACGCGTCGCTCCTGGCCGCTGACGACCTGGTAGTCGGCCGGGGTGAGCAGGAAGACGCGGTTGGCGACGCGCTCGATCGAGCCGCGCAGCCCGAAGGTCAGACCGGCGGCGAAGTCGATGACACGCTTGGCGTCGCCGGGCTCCATCGCCGTGAGGTTGACGATCACCGGGACGCCGTCACGGAACAGTTCGCCGATGCCGCGCGCGTCCCGGAAGCCGTTGGGCGTCACGGTCGCGATCCGGGTGCCCTGGTCCTGGGCGGTCTCGGCGGTCGCCCGGATACGTGGATCGGTCGTCCACGTGTCGCGGGCGGCGTCGCCGGGCTCCGGCCCCTCGGCGTAGTCGTCGTCGTAGTAGCGCATCTCGCTGTCGTCGACGAGGCCAAGCCAGGCACTCGCCTTGCGCACCGATCCCATGACGCCTCCTCTCGCATGCGGTCTGTGCTGTCCGCTCCATCATCGTCCTTCATGAGACGGATGATGCGCCAAGCGGATATGCGTCTCGGTGGGTATTCGTGACAGTTCTGGTGCACACCGAAGCCGCCGGGAGCAGGGCTCTTGCGGTATACGGATGCTGACGGAGCAAAAGATCACCGGCTCCCGCCGCAAGGGTGAGGGCCGGGCCGAACGGGTGAGTGTTGTGGCTAGCATGAGCTGTTTGCCGGGGCGGGGCAAGAGCCTCGTGTGACGGGGGGCACAGTCAGATGTTCGGGATACTCAGACCTTGCAGGCACACTCTCGGCGCGGATATGGGCGGGAGTTGGCTGGCTCATCTGTGCGGACTGTGTCTGGCACTGCGGGCCGACCACGGGCAGTTCGCCAGGGTCGCCACGAACTACGACGGACTGGTCGTATCGGTTCTGACGGAGGCTCAGGTTCTCGACGCGGAAGGGGGGCGGCGCCGCGCGGGCCCTTGCCCGCTGCGGGGGATGCGGACCGCCACCGTCGCCAGGGGCGAGGGGGCGAGGCTCGCCGCCACCGTCTCCCTCGTGCTGGCCTCCGCCAAGCTGCGGGACCACGTCGCCGACGGCGACGGTCTCCTCGCCCGCCGTCCGGTGGCGGCGGCCGCCACCCGGGTCGCCGAGGGCTGGGACCGGGGCGGCTCGCGGTCCGGCGCCCAACTCGGCTTCGACACCGCGCCGCTGCTCGCGGCGATCGGCCGGCAGCAGGAGATCGAACGGGCCGCCGGCCCCGGCACCCCGCTGCTGCTGATCACCGAACCGACCGAGACCGCCACCGCCGCCGCCTTCGCGCACACCGCGCGGCTTGCCGGCCGCCCGGCGAACGCCGCGCCGCTGGCCGAGGCCGGCCGGCTCTTCGGCCGGCTGGCCCACCTGCTCGACGCCGTCGAGGACCGGGCCGCCGACGCCGCCGCCGGGGCCTGGAACCCGCTCACCGCCACCGGCACCGACCTCGCGGAGGCCCGCAGGCTGTGCGACGACGCCGTGCGCGGAGTGCGGCTGGCGCTGCGGGAGGTTGAGTTCGGCGACGCGACGCTGGCGCACCTGCTGCTCGTGCACGAGCTGCGCCGGGCCGTGGACCGGGCCTTCCGCGCCACGGCGGCGTGCGGGCACGCCGCGCAGGACGCCCACAACCCGCCGTATCCGCCGTCCCCGTACATCACGCGACCGCCGGACGGGTACCCGCCGCCCGAACCGCCTCGCCGCCGAGGGCTGCTGGCCGGCTGCCTCCTGTGGTCCGGGCTGTGCTGCACGGGACAGTTGTGCTGCCGCCAGGAGTACGAGGACCCGTGGACCGGGGAGCCGCGCGAGGGCCTGTGCTACCGGCACGGGGACTGCTGCTGCGACTGTTGTGACTGCTGTGACTGCTGCAAGGACTGCGGTTGCTGCAAGGACGGCGGCTGCTGCGACGGCTGCGGGTGCGACTGCGGCTGCAACTGCTGAGCGGGCGGCGGGCACGGGGCACGGCGGGCCGGCGACGTGCCGCCCGTCCGCGCTGCGTCGGCTCAGCGGCACAGGGGCCCCGGTATGGCACCTTGATTCCCATGACTACTGATGCAGCGTCAGCACGGCAGTGGCAGGAGTGGCACCAGCAGCGGCTGGACGCGGTCCGCGCGCCCTACGGGCCGCTCTCGGTCACCGGCACGTACTGGATCGCCGAGGCCGACGCCGACGGGGTCCTGGAAGGAGTGCCGGGGCAGTGGCGGCAGACCGCCGACGCGGTGGTCCTGCGCGCCGACATCATGGACGGTCTGATGCTGGACGGCGAACCGCTGGTCGGCGAGGTCGAGCTGTCCCCGGGCCCGCAGAGCACCGTGCGGGTGCAGCACGGCGAGCGGCGGCTGGAGCTGCTGCGCCGGGAGGACGGGTGGGCGGTGCGGGTCCACGACCCGGGCGCGCCGGCCAGGCGGGTCTTCACCGGTATCCGGACCACTCCCTACGACCCGCACTGGTCGCTGGCCGGGCACTTCCGGGCCTATCCGGCGCGGCGCGAGGTGCGGGTGGAGAACGCCGACGGCCGCGAGCGGACACTGGAGCTCGGCGGCGAGGTGGTGTTCACCGCGCCCGACGCCCGGGAGCACAGCCTGGCGGTCTCGGTGGTGGGCAGCGGCGCGCTGTGGGCGGTGTTCGCGGACGGCACCAGCGGGGAGAGCAGCTACCGCTTCCGTTTCCTGCGCACCGGCGCGCCCGGCCCGGACGGTTCGGTGCGGGTGGACTTCAACCGGGCGACCCTTCCGCCGAGCGCGTTCGTGGACGGCTTCCTCTGCCCGTTCCCGCCGCCGGGCAACACCCTGGACACGCCCGTGCCGGTCGGGGAGCGGGACGTCGTGCACTGAGTGCCCGTGCGCCGAGCGCTCGTGCGCTGAGGGGCCGCGTACGGCCGCCGGGGCGTTCTCGACCGTTGCCCTGGCACGGAGATACCGTGGATACAAGGGCATATCCCCACATGCCGGACTCCTGATCCCTGGAGGCCGTGATGGTCGTCGAGCTGGTGGCCGCGGGCCTGGCCGGCGGTGCCGTCTACCTGATGGCGGCGGCGCGGGTGATCAAACAGTACGAGCGCGGCCTGGTGTTCCGACTCGGCCGGCTTCAGCAGCGGGCGCGCACACCCGGGCTGACGCTGATCGTGCCGGTGGTGGACCGGCTGCGCAAGGTGAACATGCAGATCGTGACGCTGCCCGTCCCCGGGCAGGAGGGCATCACCAGGGACAACGTCACCGTCCGGGTGGACGCCGTGGTGTACTTCCGCGTCGTGGACCCGGCGGACGCGATCGTGCGGGTCGAGGACTACCGCTTCGCGGTCTCCCAGATGGCCCAGACCTCGCTGCGGTCGATCATCGGCAAGAGCGAGCTGGACGACCTGCTCTCGAACCGCGAGAAGCTGAACCAGGGCCTGGCCGTCATGATCGACAGTCCGGCCGTCGAGTGGGGCGTCAACGTGGACCGGGTGGAGATCAAGGACGTCTCGCTGCCCGAGACCATGAAGCGTTCCATGGCGCGCCAGGCGGAGGCCGACCGGGAGCGGCGCGCCCGGGTGATCAACGCCGACGCCGAGCTCCAGGCGTCCCGCAAGCTCGCCCAGGCGGCCACGGAGATGGCGGACACGCCTTCGGCGTTGCAGCTGCGGCTGCTGCAGACCGTGATGGCCGTCGCCGCGGAGAAGAACTCCACGCTGGTGCTCCCGATCCCGGTGGAACTGCTGCGGTTCCTGGAGCGCGGCCCCGAGGCCGCCTCCGCGGGACGGCACCACCCGCGCGCGGCGGACGTTCCCTCGGTCGAGGCGCCGGCGGACGCGCCGCCCGGCGAGGCGACGGCAGGCGAGGTCCCGTCGGTCGACCCGGTGGACGACGTGCCGTCGGTCCAGGCGGGGGAGCGGGCCGAGCTGCCCTGACGACGGGCGCGCCGGAACACGACCCGGCCCCCGGAACGGGCGGTGTTCCGGGGGCCGGGGCTTGGTGGGCCGGGGCTTGGCAGGCCGGGAGGGGTCAGCGCGCGGCGCGCAGTTCGTCGGCCACCAGCTCCGCGATCTGCACGGCGTTCAGCGCCGCGCCCTTGCGCAGGTTGTCGTTGGAGACAAAGAGCGCCAGGCCGTGCTCGACGGTCTCGTCCCGGCGGATCCGGCCGACGAAGCTCTGGTCCCGGCCGGCCGCCTGCTGCGGGGTGGGGATCTCCGACAGCTCGACGCCCGGCGCGGCGGCCAGCAGCTCCTGGGCGCGCTCGGGGCTGATCGGGCGCTGAAAGCGCGCGTTGATCTGGAGGGAGTGGCCGCTGAAGACGGGGACCCGCACGCAGGTGCCGGACACCTTCAGCTCGGGGATGTCGAGGATCTTGCGGCTCTCGTTGCGGAGCTTCTGCTCCTCGTCGGTCTCCGCCAGGCCGTCGTCCACGAGGGAGCCGGCGAGGGGGAGCACGTTGAACGCGATGGGCCGGCGGTAGGTCTCGGGCGCCGGGAAGTCGACGGCGTCACCGTCGAAGGTGAGGCGGGTCGCGTCGGACTCGACCGCCTTGCGGACCTGGCCGTCCAGTTCGGCCACGCCCGCGAGCCCGCTGCCGGACACCGCCTGGTAGGTGGCGACGACCAGCGCGGCCAGCCCGGCCTCCTCGTGCAGCGGGCGCAGCACGGGCATGGCGGCCATGGTGGTGCAGTTCGGGTTGGCGATGATGCCCTTGGGGCGGTCGGCGGCCGCCCGCGGGTTCACCTCGGAGACGACCAGCGGGACCTGCGGGTCGAGCCGCCACGCGGAGGAGTTGTCGATGACCACGGCGCCGTCACCGGCCACCTTCTCGGCCAGCGCGCGCGAGGTGGCGCCGCCCGCCGAGAAGAGCACGATGTCCAGGCCGGAGTAGTCGGCCGTGGCCGCGTCCTCGACGACGACCTCGCCGTCCTTCCAGGGCAGCGTCCGCCCGGCCGAACGAGCCGAGGCGAACAGCCGCAGCTCCTCCACCGGGAAGTCCCGCTCGGCCAGGATGTCGCGCATAACGGCGCCGACCTGCCCGGTGGCTCCGACGATGCCGATCCTCATGGGGCTCCTTCAGTAGTGCGTGTGTCCCGCTCAGCACCTACCCTGCCCTGCCGCAACCCGCTACGGCCAGTTCTTTGAGATGCGTCACACGCCGCCGGGGGAGGCGGCGGCGGTCCGGGTGTCCGGACGGTGGCCTGAGCCGACCGGACACCCGCACCCGGAGCCGGGGCCGTCGTCCCCCTGGGGGAGAGGACGACGACCCCGGCGGCCCTGGGGGCCGGCCGCGTCAGGCGCGGCGGCGGGCCGTCCTGCGGCGGCGCGTGGTGGCGACGGTCAGCGCGGCACCGGCGATCAGCACCGCCGCGCCGCCGGCGGCGATCGCCGTGGTGCTGTCGTCACCGCCGGTGGCGGCGAGGTCCGGGGTGTCCTTGCCGCCCATCGGCTCGGTGTCGCGCTTCGGCGCCGGGGTGTCGTCGCCTTCGGAGTCGCCGTGGCTCTGGTGGCCCTTGTGATCGGACTGGTCCGCGTGGTCGTCGGGGGTGTCGCCGCCGTGGCCGTCGTGCGAGACGGTCGACTTCTCGCGGCCGGACTCGATCTGCTCGTCGGTCGGCGCGGCCGGTGCGCTCGCCGAGGGCTGGGGCGCGGGCTGCTGCTCAGCTCCGCCGTCCTCGCCTCCGCTGCCCGTCTCGCCTCCGCCCTCGCCGTCTGCGCCCGTGTCGCCGCCCGGGCGGGTGCCGGGTGCCGCGGCCTGTCCGTCGCCGCCGAAGACGACGTCCGAGCAGGTGTAGAACGCCTCCGGGCTGTCCGAGCGCTGCCAGATGCTGTAGACGAGGTGCCGCCCGGCCCGCTGCGGGACGGTGCCCTCGAAGACGTAGTCGCCGTTCTGCAGCGTCGGGTCCTTGACCTCGGCGAACGGCTTGGCGTCCAGGTCCGCCCAGGTCAGCGGCTTGGTCGGGTCGTAGCCCTCCTTGGTCATGTACAGGGCTATCGAGCCGGCGTGCGGGGCGGTCGCCTTGTAGCGGAAGGTGCGCTCGCCGGCGGTGAGCGGGCTCGCCGGCCAGTCGGCGCGCGGCAGGTCGAGGCCCTTGTACTTGTCGCGGCCGGCCGAGCAGAGCTTCCCGTCGGGGATGATCTCGCGGTGGCGTCCGGCGGCGTCGCCGATGTTGACCTCGTTCCAGTCGTAGAACGCCTGGGTGCCGCTGGCGGCGACCGCGGCCTTGCACGCGGCCGTCTTCGGGCTCTCCGGGCCCTCCGCGTAGCAGGCGGCGACCCGGCTGACGGGGTCGGTCATCGAACCGTGGGCCGCTGCCGGCGTGGCGGTCAGACCGGTGAGGGCCAGCGGTGCGACACCCAGCGTGATCGCTGCGGCTACCGTGCGGCGAGCGGTCATGGGGGGACTCCTTCGAACGAACGTGAGCGACGCGCCGCCCTGGGGGCGCGTCGAGGGGGTACGTCGGCTGGGTCCGTCACCCGCCGCCAGCCGTCGGGCGGGTCGGGACGAGTGGCACGCTAGCCCGGCGGGAAGCCCTTTTCCGCCGGTCGGGGGCGTTCGCGGCGATCTTTATGGCGCGCTTAAGGGAGGTCTGAAGGGCCGTTAAGAGCGGGTCTCGGGAGCGCCGCGGCCGGGTGCCGCCGGGGAGCGCCGGGGGCGGCCGCGCGGCTGCGTGCACGTCGGGAGGGCGGCGTCGCTGGCATGATCGCCCGTCATGGAGCACAACACGGGCGGCAACACGGGCGGTACCGCACGCCACACCGAGGTGATCGACGTCCACCTCCTGCTGCGGCGGGGCGACACGCTGCTGCTGTCGCGTCGGCGGAACACCGGCTACGCGGACGGCCTGCTCCACGCGCCCTCGGGGCACGTGGAGGACGGCGAGGACGTGCGGCAGGCGGTGATCCGGGAGGCGGCGGAGGAGATCGGCCTGGTGCTGCGGCCGGCGGACCTGAGGGTGGCACTGGTGATGCAGCACAGGGGCCCGGCCGGAGCCCCGCGCGTGGGGTGGTTCTTCGAGGCCTGGCTGGACGCCGACCGCGAGCCGGTCAACGCGGAGCCGGACAAGTGCTCGGAACTCGCCTGGTACCCGTTGGGCGCGCTGCCCGACGGTCCGGGGCAGATGGTCGCCTACTGCAGGGCGGGCATCGAGGCGTACCTGGCCGGTGAGCGCTTTGTGCTGCACTGGCACGAGCCGGACGACCCGGTGGACCACGATCCCTCGCGGCCCGACCGGGTGGTGCCCCTGCCCGCGACCTGAGCCCCGTCCGCCACCTCCTCGCGGCGGACGGGTGCTCGGGCGCCCGGCTCAGCCGAACTGGACGGAGCGCTTGGCGAGTCCGGCCCAGAAGCCGTCGATGACCGAGCGGGCGGCGGCCAGGTCCGACTCCCCGGCGCCGAGCGAGACGAACAGCGGGGCGAAGTGCTCGGTGCGCGGGTGGGCCACCCGCCCGGCGGGCGCCCGGTGCCGGAAGTCCAGCAGCGCGTCCACGTCGGCGGCGCCCAGGGCCTCGCGTCCCCAGTCGTCGAACTCCCGGGACCAGCCGGGCGCCTCGTCGGGTCCGGTGCCCCAGCGCAGCCCGGCGAGGTTGTGGGTGAAGAAGCCGCTGCCGACGATCAGCACCCCCTCCTCGCGCAGCGGCGCCAGCCGGCGCCCGAGCGCCAGCAGCTCCACCGGGTCCAGAGTGGGCAGGGACAGCTGGAGCACGGGCACGTCGGCCGCCGGGTACATCTCGGCGAGCGGGACGTAGGCGCCGTGGTCCAGGCCCCGCGCCGGGTCCTGGTGGACCGGGCGCCCCGGAGTGTCGAGCAGCGCCCGGACGCGGTCGGCGAGCCAGGGCGCGCCCGGTGCCGGGTAGCGCACCCGGTAGTAGCGCTCGGCGAACCCGCCGAAGTCGTAGACCAGCGGCACGGTCTCCGTCGCGCCGAGCGCGGCCGGCGCCGACTCCCAGTGCGCCGAGACCATGAGCACGACCCGGGGCCGGGGCAGCGCCGCCGACCAGGCGGCGAGCTGGCCCGGCCACAGCGGGTCGTCGGCCAGCGGCGGCGCCCCGTGGCTGAGATAGAGCACCGGCATCCGCGCCGGCGCCCGCTGCGGCGTCCGCCCTGCCGGGGCGGGGGTGTTCACGTCGGCCTCAGCCGCGGATCAGCAGGATCACGCCGGCCACGACCGCGCCGAGCACCACCGCGCCGAAGCCGTGCCGCAGCCGGTGCTCGCGCAGGACGGGGAGAGCGCGGTCCAGCGCCAGCCGGCCGGGTCCGGTCAGGGTCAGTCCGGCGGCGAGGGCGACGAGCACCAGCTCGTACTCCACACCCTCCGGGCCGAAGAAGCCGCCGCCCCACTTGACCGCGAGCGCGTTGAGCATCGTGCCGAACACGGCCGCGCCGGCCAGCGGGGTGAGCACGCCCAGTGCGAGGGCGAGGCCGCCGAAGGTCTCGGTGAAGGCGGCGACAAACGCCATCGTGCCGGCCGCCGGGTAGCCGACCGAGTCGAAGAAGGCCTCCGTGCCGGCGAGGCCGCCGCCGTCGAACCAGCCGAAGAGCTTCTGCGCGCCGTGTGCGGCCATCACCAGTCCGAGTGCCAGCCGAAGGACGAGCAGTCCGACGTCGTAGGCGTGAGGGGAGGACTGCCCGGGCGTGCGGTCCTGGCCGGTGGACAGCGAGGGGCGGAAGTCGGTGCTGGTCATGGAGGGTCTCCCGAGGTGAGTGGGGGCACGGTCGGCTGATGTTCAAATTCGAACCCGACCCACCGTAGTTCATCCTTCAAATTTGAACAACACCGGTAGGATGGGTCGCATGACACAGACGCGATGGCTCGACGAGCGGGAGAAGGCCGCCTGGCGCGGCTTCCTGGAGGCGAGTCACCGGGTGGAGCGCCGGCTCGAACAGCAGTTGAAGGAGCAGTCCGGGCTCTCCCACCCGCAGTACGAGGTGCTGGTCCTGCTCGCCGACGCGCCCCGCCGGGAACTGCGCATGACGGAGCTGGCGCACGCCCTGATCACCTCCAAGAGCGGTCTCACCTACCAGATCGGCCAGCTGGAGAAGCGCGGCTACGTGCGCCGCCGCTCCTGCCCCACCGACGTGCGCGGCATCTTCGCCCAGCTCACCGACGAGGGGTACGAGGCGCTTCGGCAGGCCGCCCCCGGCCATGTGGCGGCGGTGCGCGAGGCCCTGATCGACGTGCTGGAGCCGGACGAACTCGCCGTGGTCGCCGAGGCGCTGGGCCGGGTCGGCCACCGGCTGCGCTGAGCCGCGCGGCCGCCCGCCGCCCGGGCGGCTCGCCGCGCGCCACCGTGCCGCGAGGGCCTATCGTGCGGGTGAACCGGCCGGTCCTCCCGACCTGCCGCGTCCGCCGTCGTTCGTCCGACTGTCCCGTTCGACCGGCCCGACCCGTCCGACCCGACCGCCCGCAGGAGTGCCCCTTGTCCCTGAGGATCGTCATCGACCCGGCCGCGCCCACCGCGCCCTACGAGCAGTTGCGCGAGCAGATCTCGGCGCAGGCCAGGTCCGGCGCGCTGCCGACCGGCTACCGGCTGCCCACGGTGCGCGGCCTCGCCCAGGAGCTGGGCTTGGCCGCCAACACGGTGGCCAAGGCGTACCGGGTGCTGGAGGGCGACGGGGTCGTGGAGACCCGGGGGCGCGGCGGTACGTTTGTCGCCGCCGCGGGTTCCGCCGCCGACCGCGAGGCGGCGTCGGCCGCGCAGGAGTACGCCCGGCGCGTCCACCGCCTCGGGCTGGACCGCGCGACCGCGCTCGACGCGGCCGCGGACGCCGTACGCGCCGTCTACGGCGACCAGGACGACACCCACCGCGCCCGCGGCGCGGCCGGAGGAGAGAAGTGAACAACACCCGCCCCCCGGGCACCGGCCGGCTCGCGCTGGTGCGGCGCCCCGCGCCCGGACTCGCCGACGGTCTGGTCACCCACATCACCCGCACCCCCGTCGACACCGCGGCGGCGCTGCGACAGTGGGAGGAGTACGTCGCGGCCCTGCGGGAGCACGGCTGGCGGACGGTGGAGGTGGAACCCGCCGACGACTGCCCGGACTCCGTCTTCGTCGAGGACACCGTGGTCGTGTACCGCAGCGCCGCGCTGATCACCCGGCCCGGCGCGGACAGCCGCCTGCCGGAGACCGCCGGCACCGAGCGGGCCGTCACCGCACTCGGCTGCCTGGTCGGCCGCGTCACCGCCCCGGGCACCCTCGACGGCGGCGACGTGCTGAAGATCGGCGACACGATCTACGTCGGCTGCGGGGGCCGCACCAACGCCGAGGGCGTCCGGCAGCTGCGGGCCGCCTTCGAACCGCTGGGCGCCCGGGTGGTCGCCGTACCGGTCAGCAGCGTGCTGCACCTGAAGTCGGCGGTCACCGCGCTGCCGGACGGCACGGTCATCGGCCACCCTCCGCTGGTGGACACACCGGAGCTGTTCCCCCGCTTCCTCGCGGTGCCCGAGGAGGCCGGGTCGCACGTCGTGCTGCTCGGCGACGACCGGCTGCTGATCTCCTCGGCCGCGCCGCGCAGCGCCGCACTGCTCGCCTCGCTGGGCTACCGGCCGGTGCCGGTGGACATCGGCGAGTTCGAGAAGCTGGAGGGCTGCGTCACCTGTCTGTCGGTGCGGCTGCGGGACCTGCGTCCCGGGCCGGCTGCCCCGCCCGGCGGCCGGACGGCCGGCTGACCTGCTCGGCGGCCAGCCGGGAGCGGGCCACCATCAGCGCCTCGCCGAGCAGGTTGAGCCCGAGCCAGCGTGCCGGGTCCGCCGCCCGCTCGTCGTCCGCCGCCAGCCCGATGCCCCAGACGCGGTCCAGCGGGCTGGCCTCCACCAGCACCCGGCAGCCGGTCGCCAGCAGGAAGGCGCGCAGCTCCGGGTGCTGCCCGAACTTGTGCACACTGCCCTCGACGACCACCTCGAAGCGGTGCTCTGCCCAGCGCTCCTCGGTGAAGCCGCGCACCCGCCGGCCGGCGGCCTTGGCCGCCCCCGGTGAGGCGGCGGCCAGGACGGCGGCCAGCGCCTCCCGGTCGTCGAACAGTTCGGCCTTGCGGGCCATCATCCAGTGCTCGGCGGTGGCGTAGCGCACGCCGTCGACGGTGAACGGGCTGGGCCACCACTGACTGAGGCAGCCCGGCCCCACAC
>NZ_WMLF01000200.1 GCF_014156695.1 Streptomyces durbertensis
CCGGTGGTCGGGTCAGAAGCCATCGGTGGCCCTCCTGCGGGCGAGTACGGCCTCGGCGAGCACGAGGTCCAGCGGCCGGGTGACCTTGAACGCCTCCTCGTGGCCGGGTACCAACCGGACCTCGTGGCCGAGGCGTTCGACCATGCCGGCGTCGTCGGTGGCGCCGTCGCCCTCGTCCGTGACGCGGCGGTGGGCTTCGGCGAGCACGTCCCGGTCGAAGCCCTGGGGGGTCTGCACGGCGCGCAGCCGGGCGCGGTCGGGGGTGCCGACGACCCGCTCGGGGGCGCTCGGTTCGACCTCCTTGACGGTGTCGCTCAGCGGCAGCGCGGGGACCACCGCGGGCGCGCCCTCCCGGACCGCCGCGATCACGTCCTCGACGGTGTCCACCGGCACCAGCGGGCGGGCGGCGTCGTGGACGAGCACGATGCCGACGTCCGGCGGCAGGGCCTCGACGCCCCGGCGGACCGAGCGCTGCCGGTTGTCCCCGCCGGGCACGACCAGCACCTCGGCGGCGTCGGAGTCCGGCAGCGGGTGGGCGTCGAGCAGGCGGCGGGTCTCGGCCACGCCGTCCGGCGGGGCGACCACGACGACCAGCCCGACCGTGCGCGCTCTGGCCATGGCTCTGACGGCGTGCACGAGCATCGGGATGCCGCCGAGCGGGCGGAGGGCCTTCGGTGTGCCGGGGCCGAGCCGGGTGCCGCGGCCGGCGGCGGGGATGACGGCGGCCGTGCGCGGGTCACCGGCGGGGCGGGACGGGTTGCGCGATTCGTCGGACATCAGTCGCTCGTTCAGGTTTGTGTGACGGGCAGGTTTGTCCACCCGTCGGGTCTGGGTATGGCCAGAGCGTGCCGGGTGGTACGGCTGAGCAGCCCTTCCGTGACGTGGCTCAGTCGGCCGGGGCCCGGCAGGATCACCGTCAACCGGTGCGTACGACCACCGCCCCCGAGTGGTGGCCGGCGGACACCGGACGGGCGTCGGGCAGCGAAGGACACGTGGTCGTCGCGCCGGTGCGTCGCCCGTCGGTTGCGTGGCCCATGGCCGGTCGCCCGCAGGAACCGGCTCTGCGTGCCCGCGCCGCCGCACGGCCGCACCACGGCACGCTCACCCCGGCGGCTGCGCGGCCGTAGACGCTTGAGGCTGTCGAGGCCCTTGAGACCGTGGACGCCTGAGAGCGCGGCGCGGCGCCTGTCCGCGTCGACCGTCACCGGTCGGACGTCCAGGCACCGTCGCGTTCACGAGCGCCACTTGTTGTTCCGTCGGGACCGGCTTCGCCGTTTCAGGCCGAAGCCTTCGGGGCGCAACCGGACTCGGCCGGACTGCGGGAGTCCTCGGGAGAGCTGCGGGAGCCCTCGGGAGGACTCAGGAGGAGAGGACCTCGTCGAGCAGGGCCTCGGCCTTGTCCTCGTTGGTGTTCTCGGCGAGCGCCAGCTCGCTGACCAGGATCTGACGGGCCTTGGCGAGCATGCGCTTCTCGCCGGCCGACAGGCCGCGCTCACGCTCACGCCGCCACAGGTCGCGTACGACCTCGGCGACCTTGATGACGTCACCGGAGGCCAGCTTCTCCAGGTTCGCCTTGTAACGCCGGGACCAGTTGGTGGGCTCTTCGGCGTACGGCGCGCGCAGCACCTCGAAGACCCGGTCCAGACCGTCCTGACCGACCACGTCGCGCACACCGACAAGCTCAGCGTTTTCTGCGGGTACACGAACCTCTAGATCGCCTTGAGCGACCTTCAGGACCAAGTAGGTCTTGTCCACGCCTTTGATCTGACGAGTTTCGATTGCCTCGATCAGCGCGGCCCCGTGATGGGGATAG
The DNA here is from genome assembly GCF_014156695.1 of Streptomyces durbertensis. Taxonomy (GTDB): domain Bacteria; phylum Actinomycetota; class Actinomycetes; order Streptomycetales; family Streptomycetaceae; genus Streptomyces; species Streptomyces durbertensis. The sequence continues at coordinate 1,814 of NZ_WMLF01000200.1, forward strand.
ACCACGGTGTCGCCAACCTTGAACGTCATGTGACAGGTACCCCTTCCGTGACTATCCAGGGTAGCACGGGAACGGCGTCTCCTGAATGGCGTTTCCGCAGGTCAGGCCATATCTCGGGGCTTGACAACAGCGGCCGGAGCGTGCTGCGACCCACCCACGGGCGAAGGAATTCGCAGGTCGGAGCCACTGTCGGGGCACGCCAAAACCACCCTGCCACCAGACGGACGAGAGGCCACAAGAGGGCACGAACGTCCGATTTGCCGGGAATCAAGTGGCTGTGGATTGGCCGGAGTTAATTGATCAAGACACGGGTGATCGTTTGACTCGGGCAAGCCCCGCCGGCACTCACCGCGCCGGACGGGGGAACGAATTCCCGGGCCCCGGCTATTCGCTTCCGGAATCCGCCCGGCGACCCACCCCGTCCGCGCCGGCCGGATTCACCCCGGGCGCCTCACACGCCACCCGGGGCGGCGTTCCCCCGGCACGTCCGACCCGACCGCCCCGCGCGTGCCCCCCGCGCGGGTCGCCGCAACGCTTCGGGTCGGCACAAACCGATCAGGTCGACGCACGGGGTGGGTCGCCTGAGAGCGGCGACCGGCGAGTGGGTACCCTGAGCCGCTGACAGACCTTTGATCAGTTCATCCCGGACTGGTCACGCCCCACTGTTCTTCTCACCGCTAGGAGATGCCGCCGCCGTGAGCAGCAGCCTTCGACGCGGCGTCGTCGCCGCCACCGTCATCGCGCTCTCGACTCTCTCGCTTGGCGCCTGCGGCGCCGGGTTCAACGCACAGACCAACGAGGTGCGTCCCAGCAGCGCTTCGGTCAGCGTCGACAACATCAAGATCCAGAACATCGTCGTCATCACACCCGAGGAGGGGGAGGGCCCGGCGGCCGTCACCGCCCGGATCTTCAACGGCGGCAACGAGGACGAGACGCTGCGCTCGATCACCGTCGAAGGCGCCGGCGACATCGAACTGACGCCGGCCGAGGGCGGGGAGCTGGTCGTTCCGGCCGGCGGCTCGCTGATGCTGGGCGGCGAGGGCAACGCCTCGGCCGTGGTCAGCGACCCGAAGGACATCGCCGACGGCAACGAGCAGCGCGTGACCTTCGAGCTGAGCGAGACCGGCAAGCTGAGCACGTATGCCCTGGTCGTCCCGGCGACCCGCCAGTACGCCGACTGGGGTCCGACACCGCAGGCCTCGCCCGCCGACGAGAAGTCCGGCGACAAGGCCGGCGAGGACGGCCGCCAGGACGAGACCGGTGAGGGCGCGGGCCAGGACGGCGAGCAGGACGCCGGTCAGGACGGCAACGCCGGCGACGGCGCCGAGAGCCAGCAGGACGCGCAGGGCGCCGAGGGCCAGGAAGGCGCCGGCGAGGACGCGGAGGCCACCCCGGGCAGCTGAGCCGCCCGTCTGTCCCCGGGCCGTCAGGTCCGGGGACAGGAACACGTCGAGGGCCGTGCCCGGATCACTCCGGTCACGGCCCTCGGTCACATCCCCGGCGACATGCCTCCGGGGCACGTCCCCCGATCCCGTCCGGCGCGGCGCCCCGCGGCCGACGGCTCACGGCCGGCGGCGCCTCACAGCCGGGTGGCGGGAGCGGCTTACGGCTCGAACTTGTAGCCCAGGCCGCGCACGGTCACCAGGTAGCGCGGCGCGCCCGGGTCCGGCTCGATCTTGGCCCGCAGCCGCTTCACGTGCACGTCCAGCGTCTTGGTGTCACCGACGTAGTCGGCGCCCCACACGCGGTCGATGAGCTGCATCCGGGTCAGCACCCGGCCCGCGTTGCGCAGCAGCATCTCCAGCAGGTCGAACTCCTTGAGCGGCAGGTCGACCTTGCCGCCGGCGACGGTGACCACGTGCCGGTCCACGTCCATCCGGACCGGTCCGGCCTCCAGCGCCGCCGGCGCCGTCTCCTCCGGCTCGCCGCGGCGCCGCAGCACCGCCCGGATGCGCGCGACCAGTTCCCGGGAGGAGAACGGCTTGGTCACGTAGTCGTCGGCCCCTATCTCCAGGCCCACGACCTTGTCGATCTCACTGTCCTTGGCGGTCACCATGATGACCGGGACGTTGCTGCGGCTGCGGAGCTGCCGGCACACCTCGGTGCCGGGCAGGCCGGGCAGCATCAGGTCGAGCAGTACGAGGTCGGCGCCGTTGCGCTCGAACTCGTCGAGGCCGTCCGGCCCCGTCGCCGCGATGGCGACCTCAAATCCTTCCTTGCGGAGCATGTACGACAGCGCGTCGCTGAACGATTCCTCGTCCTCGACAACGAGCACTCGGGTCACGGAAGGACCTCCGGGGCTGAGAATCGGTCATGAGTGAGGGTCGGGTAGGACCCTCGGTGTGCGGAACGGTGGGCCGACGGCGACCGGCCGGGGCCGGCGTCGCGGGGTTCGGGGTCGGTACCGGCCCGACTGTCGGCCCGGCTGTCGGCCCGGTTGCCGGTCCGGTCGACCGTGTGGTTGCCGGTCCGGTCGACGGTGCGGTTGTCAGCCCGGTCGGCCGCCCGATCGGCGCGGCTGTGCTCCGGCTCGGCTTCGCCGTCGCCGGGGCCGTCCGCGCGCCGGACCGTGTCCGGGCCGGCGAGGACGCCCTCGTCGGGGTCACCGGTGTCGCCGTAGGCGGCCGGCTCCTGGAGGGCGCCGCTGAGGCGGTTCCGGTTGCGCCGGTTCTCCTCGGCCCGCTCGCGGGCGCTGCCGGCCTCCGGCAGCCGCAGGGTGAACGTGGAGCCCTGGCCCTCCGAGCTCCACACCGTGACCTCCCCGCCGTGCGAGGCGGCCACGTGTTTGACGATGGCGAGCCCGAGGCCGGTGCCTCCGGTCGCCCGGGACCTGGCCGGGTCGACGCGGTAGAACCGCTCGAAGATCCGGTCCTTGTCCCGGTCCGAGATGCCGATGCCCTGGTCGGTGACGGCGATCTCGATCATGTCCCCGCCCGCCTCGCGGACCCGGCGGACGGCGATGCCGACCCGGGTGCGCGGCGGGGAGTAGTTGACGGCGTTCTCCACCAGGTTGCCCAGCGCGGCGGCGAGCTGGCCCCGGTGGCCCCACACGTGGAGGTCCTCGGTGCCGCCGGCGGCGATGGTGATCTGCTTGCCCGTGGCGGCCTGCCGGCAGCGGTCCGTGGCCTCGTCGACGAGGGCCTCCACCGCGACGGGCTCGGAGTCCTCCATCGGGTCGTCGTTCTGCACCCGGGAGAGGTCGATGAGCTCCTGGACGAGGCTGGTGAGCCGGGTCGCCTCGTGCTGCATGCGGCCGGCGAACCGCTCGACGGCCTCGGGGTCGTCGGAGGCGTCCATCACCGCTTCGGACAGCAGCGACAGCGCGCCGACCGGGGTCTTCAGCTCGTGGCTCACGTTCGCCACGAAGTCCCGGCGGATCGCCTCGATGCGGCGGGCCTCGGTGAGGTCCTCCACCAGGAGCAGGACGAGTCTGGAGCCCAGCGGGGCGACGCGGGCCGACACGGCGAGCAGGTCGCCGCGGCCCGTGCCGCGCTGGGGGAGGTCGAGTTCGACCTGGCGGATCTCACCGTCCCTGCGGGTGTCCCTGGCCATCTGGAGCATGGGCTCCACGGTCAGCCTGCCGCCCCGGACCAGACCGAGGGCGTAGGCTGCCGAGCTGGCCTTGACCACCGAGTCCTCCTCGTCGAGCACGACGGCGGAGGAGCGCAGGACGGAGAGCACCGTGTCGACACCGGGGGGCAGCACGGCGGCGGTGGGCAGCGAGCTGCGCGTGGGGCGCCGCTGCTCCCGCTCGCTCCAGCGGAACGCCAGTACAGCGATGGCGCCGGTGCACACACCGACCAGCGCTGCCACTGCGGCGACCGCCGCGTTCACGTCCATGACCCCAGGTTAAGCGGGCACCGGAAGGGCAAGGCAGTCCGGAAGGGGCCGGTGGCGGGACTCGTCCCGCAGAGTTCACCGGGAGGACGGCGGTGATTCATTGAGGAACTGGCAAAATCAGACAAACGCCGCGATCCTCTCGACGCGCCGGGTGGTGTGTTCCGGTGTCCCAGAGTTCACCCGAAGGTCGGAGGTGGTTCACTTGGCGGGTCGAATCCGGACGCATAACCATTCGAGGCTTGGGCCAGCGGGAGGCACGGACCCGACCGGCCCCCACACTGGCCCGCCGCCATGCGAGGGAAGGACAGTCAATGCGTGACGCGTACCACGAGGAACTCGACGCGATCAGCGACAGCCTGGTCGAGATGGCCCGGCTCGTCGGCTCGGCCATCGGCCGGGCGACGACGGCGATGCTGGACGCCGACCTCAACCTCGCCGAAAGCGTCATCGCCAACGACGACAAGGTCGACCAGCTCCAGCGCGATCTGGAGACCCGCGCCATCCAGCTGCTCGCCCGCCAGCAGCCCGTCGCCACCGACCTGCGGATAGTGGTCACCTCCCTCCGGATGAGCGCCGACCTCGAACGCTCCGGCGACCTGGCCCAACACGTCGCCAAGGTGGCACGGCTGCGCTTCCCCGACAGCGCCGTCCCGCGCGACCTGCAGGCCACCATCCTGGAGATGGGTCACCTCGCGCAGCGGCTCATGGCCAAGGCCGCCGAGGTCATCATCACCAAGGACGTCGATCTCGCGCTCCAACTGGAGCAGGACGACGACAAGATGGACGACCTGCACCGCACGCTGTTCCAGCACCTGATGGACGACCGCTGGAAGCACGGCATCGAGACGGCCGTCGACGTGACGCTGCTCGGCCGCTACTACGAGCGGTTCGCCGACCACGCGGTGTCGGTGGCGCGGCGCGTGGTGTACCTGGTCACCGGCGACTACGCCGACGAGCTCGACCCGGCGGCCGCCGCCTCCGCCGCGACCGGCGGCGAGGACTGACCCGCGCCGGTCTCCGTCACATCTCGGGAGCCTCCCCGGCCGTTCAGGCCGGCCGGAGGCTCCCGGCGCGAGCGCCTCGGGACCCCGCGCACGACGCGGGCGGACACGCCGGACCGCGCGGCGGACCCGCCGGACCGCACGGGTACGCGTCAGCGGGTGCCCAGTCCCGCGTCGCGGGCCATCAGCGCGGCCTGCACCCGGTTCGCGCAGCCGAGCTTCGCCAGTATCCGGCTGACGTACGACTTGACGGTCGCCTCACTCATCCGCAGCCGGCTGCCGATCTCGGCGTTGGACAGCCCCTCCCCCAGCAGCTCCAGCACCTCCCGCTCACGGGGGACAAGATCGGCCAGCCGGTCGCGCGCGCGGCGGGCCCGGTCGTCCCGCTCGCCCGAGCCGAGACTGTCGATCACGTGCCGGGTGGCGGCCGGCGAGAGGTAGGCGTCCCCCGAGGCCGCCGCCCGCACGGCCCGGATCAGCTCCTCGGGAGCCGAGTCCTTGAGCAGGAAGCCGGCGCCACCGCCGCGCAACGCGCCGAGCACGTTCTCCGGCTCGCCGAACGTCGTCAGGATCAGCGGACGCGCGCCGGGCACCGCGCGGCGCAGCTCCGGCAGCGCCGACAGGCCGTCCAGCACCGGCATCTGGATGTCCAGCAGCACCACGTCGGCGCGGTGCGCGAGGGCCAGCTCGACCGCCTCCCGGCCGTTCCCGGACTCGGCGACGACGGTGATGTCCTCCGCCGAGGTGAGGATCATTCTGATCCCCGCCCGGATGAGCGGTTCGTCGTCGGCGATGACAACCCTGATCAACGGACTGACTCCCGGTCTGGAGGAGAGCGGACAAGAGGGGCGTGACACGCCCCGACGTGCAGGACGTGCGGGGCGTGCGGGGCGTGCGGGCTGGCGGTACGGCGTGCTGTGTGAGACCGGCGCGCCCGGCTGGTCGGCGAGCGGGAGGTCATCAGTCGAAGCTGAGCTTCTCGACCAGCTTGCCATCCCGGAAACAGAACCTCGCCAGGCTGCCGCTGCCGTCCTTGTTCAACGAGTCCTCGGCGAACATCACCAGGCACTCGGAACCCCGGGGCCGCTTCTTCTGCTCCGCGTCCAGGACGTCGCCGAGGCCGGTGCCCTTCGGGAGCCGCTCGCGCACCTCGTCCTCGGGCTGCCCCACCTGGACCGAGTGGTACTGCTCGCGTGTCACCAGGCCGTTGTTGATCTCGGTGAACAGCCACAGCAGGCCGGCTATGAGGAGCGACACCGTCAGCAGCCCGGCGACCAGGACGACGGGCAGGCAACCGCGCCACCGCCCGTTGACCGCCTTGTGCAGATCGTCGGCCGCGGCCAGCCGGGGGTCGGGCGCCGGGTCGCCCTCGTAGGGCAGGACGCCGGTCAGCCGGAACCCGCCGTCCCCGTACGGGCCGTGGTGCAGCATCCCGCCGGCCGACCGGGCGCGTTCGGCCAGGCCGGTCAGGCCCCGGCCGCCGCTGACCGACAGCGCCCCGGCCGCCGCCGGGCCCTCGGGCGGCGGCGGCCCGGTGACGACCTCGACCAGTACGACGTCCGGCTCGTACCGCAGCGCCACCTCGACCGCCGCGCCCGGCGCGTGCTTGTGCGCGTTGGTCAGCCCCTCCTGGACGATGCGGTACGCGGCCTGGTCGGCGGCCGGCGCGAGCGGGCGCGGCGTGCCGATCCTGCTCAGTCCGGCCCGGGAGCCGGCCTGGTTGGACGCCGAGACCAGCCCGTCGAGCTGGTCGAGGCCGGGCGTCGAACCCGGCTCCCGCTCCTCCCCCACGTCGTCCTTCAGCAGGCCGACGACCTCGCGCAGCTCGCGCATCGCGGCGACGGACGCGTCGCGCAGCACGCCGACCGCCTCCCGCTGCGCGCCGGAGAGCGCGGGATCCACCTGGAGGGCGCCGGTGTGCACGGCTATCAGGGTCAGCTGGTGGCCGAGCGAGTCGTGCATGTCCTGGGCGATGCGCTGACGCTCCCGCAGCCTGGTCTCCCGGGCGATGATCGCGTTCTCCCGCAGCAGCTGGCGGTGCTGCGCCTGCAGCGAGGCGAGCAGCCGCTGCCGCTGACCGAGGTAGCGCGCGGTCAGCCCGGGGATGACCACCACCACGAGGAACCAGATCAGGGACAGCGCGACCCCGCTCCAGGAGCGCAGGCCGTCGCCGCTGAACAGCGTCCGGTACGCGGCGCTGCCCAGCTCGATGGCAAGCGCGGCCGCCAGCACGGCGAGGGCGCGCCCCGGTCGCTCCAGCCGCTTGCCCGCCGACCAACTGGCGAGCGGCAGCAGCATCGTGGCCCCGGGGAGCACCACGCCGGCGGCGGCCGTGCCTATCAGCGTCGCCCCGGGGAGGGGCCGGCGCAGCAGCGCGACCACCAGACCGAGAAGCACAAACGCCAGGGCGGTGAGGCCCGGGCCCGGGCCGCCCGACCCGAGCTGTATGCCCAGCCCGATCGGCAGGAGGACGAGGAGCGCCAGCACCTCGCCCAGCGCCCGCCACACCGTCCACGGCCCGGGGCCGAAGAACCAGCGCCAGGGGCGCAGCCGGCCACGGGAGTCTCGGAGCGGGGAGCTGTCGGGGAGCTTGAGCACGAACCGAACGTTACGGACCGCACCACGCCCCGCGCACCCGCCATTTGTCGAGACGTCCATCAACCTTTGGTAGGTGCGCGAGTCATCCGAATTGACCATGCATGTGGACAGAAGCCGTCACCAGCCGGTCGATTGTGCTCCCACGCGCCGGGAATGCGCCGTTGTTCGGCCGGCCGGGGCGGGTCTGCAATGGACTCGGTGACCGCTGTCCGCGTGTCACCGAGTCCCGAACACCC
>NZ_WMLF01000201.1 GCF_014156695.1 Streptomyces durbertensis
GTGGGGGCTGTGCCGGGGCGGCGGCACCCGGCGGTACCGGACGGCGGTCGACCTGGCCGGGCCGGCGTACCGGTGCGACTGCCCGAGCCGCACGTCGCCCTGCAAGCACGCGCTGGGGCTGCTGCTGCTGTGGGCGGCCGGGCCGGGCGACGACGGGCAGCGGCCGGAGCGGCCGGAGTGGGCGGCGGGTTGGGCGGACGGCCGTCAGGCGCGCGCGGAGGCCGCGCCGGCGCGTTCCGCCGGGCCCGGCACGCCGGCCGACCCCGAAGCCGTCCGCCGGCGCGCCGAGCGGCGTGCCGCGCGGATCGCGGCGGGCGCGGAGGAGTTGGAGCGGCGCCTCGAAGATCTGATACGCGGCGGCCTCGCGGGCGCCGAGCGCGCGGGCGAGGCCGACTGGGAGGAGACGGCCGCCCGCATGGTCGACGCCCAGGCTCCCGGACTCGCCGCCCTTGTACGCGAGTTGGCGGCCGTACCGGCTTCCGGCCCGGGTTGGCCGGCGCGGCTGCTCGCCGAGTGCGCGCTGCTGCATCTGCTCGTCCGCGCGGCCGTCCGGCAGGGCCCGTTGCCCGAGCCGCTGGCGGCGACGGTCCGCGCCCGGCTGGGCGTCAGCACGGAGTCCAAGGGACTGCTCGCCGACCCGGAGGCCCTGGCCGGGGGCAGGTTCCTCGTCCTCGGGCAGCGGGACGACCAGGAGGGCAGGCTCGCCGTCCGGCGGCTGTGGCTGCGCCGCCTCCCGTGCGGCCGTCCGGCCCTGCTGCTCTCGTACGGCGCCGGGGGCCGGCCGCCGGAACTCAGCCTGCCGGTGGGGGCCGCGATCGACGCCGAGCTGGCCTACCACCCGGGTGGCGCGCCGCTGCGGGCCGCCCTGGGCCGCCGTTCGGCCGCCATGCCCGGCCCGGTCCCCGCGGGGGTGGGACCGGCGGAGGCGCTGGAGGTGTACGGCGAGGCGCTGCGGCACGATCCCTGGCTGACGTCCTGGCCGGTGGTGCTGGCAGGGGTGGTGCCGATACCCGGCGGCGACGAGGAGGACGGCTGGCAGCTCGCCGAGGCGGACGGCGAGGACGCGCTGCCGCTCCACCGCGCCACGGGGTCGGGCCGGTGGACGTTGGCGGCGGTGTCGGGCGGCGCCCCGGTCACGGTGTTCGGCGAGTGCGGTCCGGAGGGCTTCCGGCCGCACACGGTCTGGTCCGAGGGAGAGGCGGTCATGCTGTGACGGCTCGGCACACCACGAGGGCACCCGGCCCGCTGGACGGGCCTCCGGACAGGGCGCCGGGCGGGTCGGCGGCAGGATCGCCGGACGGGTCGGCGGCGGAATCGCCGGACGGGTCGGCGACGTGGGAGGAGCTGGTCACGGCCGCGCTGCTGGGCGCCGAGCGGCGAACGCCGCCGGGCGGCTCGGCCCGGGCACTGCTCGACCGCGCGGCGGTCGCCACGGTCCGGGCCCGGGCCGGGCTGCGTCCGGCCGCCGCCGGGCCCCGGCCCCAGCCCGCCGAACCCGATCCGCGCAGACCGCTGCCGCCGGCCGCCGTCGCCCGCCTGGAGCACCTGCTCAGCAGATCCGGCCGCCCCGGCCAGGCCACCGGCCCGACGAGCCTGCGGCTGGACCTCGGCGAGCTGCTGCCCGAGTGGCTCACGCTCGCCCGGGAGGAGGGTTACCGGGCACCGCCCGCGCTGATACCGGCGCTGCTGGACGCCGCGCGGGCCCGCACCGACCTGCGCGCCGAGGTGCTGTCCTTCGTCGGCCCCCGGGGCCGCTGGCTGGCCGAGCTGAGAAGCGAGTGGCGGTTCGCGCTGCGTACCGCCACCCGTGGGCCGGGCGCACCACCGGAGCGCGCCGCCGACGTCCGCCGCACCTGGGAGGAGGGGCTGTTCGCCGAGCGTGTGTCCCTGCTGACGGCGGTGCGCGGGCAGGACCCGGCGGCGGGCCGGGAGCTCCTCGCCTCCACCTGGTCGACGGAGCGGGCGGAGGACCGGCTGATGTTCCTCGACTCGCTGCGGGCCGGGCTGTCCGCCGAGGACGAGCCGTTCCTGGAGGCCGCCCTCGGCGACCGCAGCAGGAACGTCCGCGCCACCGCCGCCGAGCTGCTGTCCGCGCTCCCGGGCAGCGCGCTCGCCCGTCGGATGTCCGTGCGCGCCAGAGGCTGCGTCAGCCTGGACCGCGCCTCGGGCGAGGCGGGCCGGCTCGTCGTGGAGCCGCCGTACGAGTGCGACAGCGGCATGCGCCGGGACGGCGTCACCGCTGATCCACCGGCCGGGCGCGGCGCCCGCTCGTGGTGGCTGGTGCAGGTCGTGGAGTCGGCGCCGCTGACGGACTGGGTCGCGCACCTGGGCGGCCGCGGCCCGGCGGAGCTGGTCGCGCTGCCGGTCGCCGACGACTGGCGGGCGGACCTGCACGCTTCATGGGCCTGGGCGGCGGTCCGGCAGCGGAACGCGGAGTGGGCGGCCGCGCTGCTCGGCAACCCCACGGCACCGGTCCACGAGACCCCGGGCGACCCGGCCCGGCTGCTCGCGGTGCTGCCGTCCGACGCCCGGGCCGCGTGGGTCGCGGGCTTTGTGGGCGCGCACGGCCTGTCCGACGCGTTCCGGGTGCTCGGCAGCTGCGCGGTGCCGTGGGCCACCGGGCTCGGCCGCGTGGTCGTCGACGCGCTGGAGATAGCCAGGGAGGCCGGCAGCTACCCGTGGAGTTTCAGCGGGGTGCTGGGCCTGGCCGAGCGCTGCCTCGACCCGGCCCAGGCCGACCGGCTCGCCCCGCTCGCCGCCCGGCCGGACGAACCGGAGGACGCGGCGCCCGGCGCCGCCGGCTACTGGTCGGACGCCTTCGACCGACTTGTGTGCACCCTGCGGATACGCGCCGAGATGCGCGCCGAACTGCGCCAGGAAAGGCAGGCGGGCGCGGCCGGTCCGGCGGGCGCGGCCGCCCGGTAGAAGCGCCCGGCCCCGAGGTCGGGGCCGGGCGCCGGCGAACCTGGGGGCCGCGGGCGTGGCGGCCGGCCCTCGGGCCGGAGCCCCCGGGGCGGAGGCGTCAGGCGGCCACCGGACCGACGTGGGTGCGCACCCACTCGACGATCTCGCCGGTGGTCGCGCCCGGGGTGAAGAGCGCCGCGACGCCCTGCTCCCTCAGCGGCGGGATGTCCTCCTCCGGGATGATCCCGCCGCCGAAGACCTTGATGTCCGCCGCGTCCCGCTCGCGCAGCAGCTCCAGTACCTTCGCGAACAGCGTGTTGTGCGCGCCGGAGAGGATCGACAGCCCGATCGCGTCGGCGTCCTCCTGGATGGCGGTGTCCACGATCTGCTCGGGCGTCTGGTGCAGCCCGGTGTAGATGACCTCCATGCCGGCGTCGCGCAGCGCCCGCGCGATCACCTTCGCGCCCCGGTCGTGGCCGTCGAGCCCCGGCTTGGCGACCACCACACGGATCGGACCCGACACACCCATCGCTGCCTCCATCGTCATTGACTGCGGCCCGGGCCCCTCGGGGCCCGGTGAGCGGACATCTTCACCCCAGCATCGCCCACCGGTCCGTTTCGCAGCAGAGCGGGAGGGGGAAATCACATTCAAGGACAACATCATCCACGGGCGTCATCCACACGGGCGTCATCCAGCGGGCGACAGGCCATCTCGCCCGACCCCGCCCGTCCGTGGCGGGAGCAGCCGACCACGGCCGGCGGCCCGCCGCACATCCCACGACCACCTGCCGGCCGTCGGCCGGAAGCCGCGCCCCAACCAGCAGTCACCGTTCACGCGGCGGCGGTGCACTCATCTCCGGGGGTTCGGCATGCGGGAGCCTGCGCTCGTCCGAGCGATGCGGGTCACGGCGCTGGAGGCGACCGTGCTCGCCGGCCACCTGCTGCTGTACCCGACGGGGCTGCGGCGGGACGCGCCGGTGCAGGTGCCCCCCGAGGGCTTCCGTGGGCCGCGTCCGGTCCTGCTGCTGCACGGCTTCGTCGACAACCGCAGCGTGTTCGCGCTGCTGCGGCTGTCCCTGCTCAGGAACGGCTGGCAGGCCGTCGCCGGCGTCAACTACTCCCCGTTCACCACCGACCTGCGCGCCGCCGCCGAGGCGCTGCTCGCGGAGGTCGACGCGGTCCGTGAGCGTACGGGCCACGAGCGGGTGGACGTCGTCAGCCACAGCCTCGGCGGGCTCGTCGCCCGCTACGCCGCCCAGCGGCTGGACGGCCACCGCAGCATCCACACGCTGGTGACGCTCGGTACGCCGCACCGGGGCACGGACGCCGGCGCGCTGCTCTCGGTGCATCCGCTGGTGCGGCAGATCAGGCCCGGTTCGGCGGTGCTCACGGAGCTGACCCAGCCGGCGCCGGGGTGCGACACGCGGTTCGTCTCGTTCTGGAGCGATCACGACATGGTGATGAGCCCGTCGGGGACGGCCCGGCTCGACCACCCGGACCTCTCCGTACGGGAGGTCCCGGTGCACGGCGTCGGGCATCTGGCGATGCCCTCACACTGGGCGGTCATCGCCCGCGTCCGGCAGGAGCTGGTGGACGCGGGGCTCGACCCCGCCGTCCGGGACGCCCGGGGAGACGTCGCCTAGAGCGCGCACCCCCGAGGGAATCGAACGCGCTTCGAACGCCCCGCCGACTACCCGCCCGTAGTCCGCCGAAAGGCGTCCTATTGCCCGGCTTTCACAGCCCCAAAACCCTGGGAAGATTGTCGTTGCCGCATACCGCCGGGTACAGTCGCCGCACTGCTGCGCCAGGTCCTGTCTCCGAGGCGAAAGAGAAGTTGGTGGTGAACGACCGTCCCCCGTCGGGCTCCGCGAATCCGAGCGACACCGCCTACGACGCCTCGTTCGACGGCTACGCCACCACCTTCGAAGGCGGCTACCCAACGACGGCCCAGGAGCCCTCCTACGACACGGCCGCCACCTACCAGCAGCACGGAGCCGACGCCGGATACGGCTACCCCGGCTACGACACCGGCGCGCACAGCACGGTCGACACCCAGGGCCAGCAGTACCCGGACCACGGACAGACCCATGGGGGCACCTCCCGGCCGGAGGCCGGGGGAGGCTTCTACGACACCGGCGGCTACCAGACCTCGCCCGGCATCCCCAGCCAGCCGGACCACAGTTGGGCCGCCGACGCGTACGCGACCGGCGCCGACGACACCACGGGCTACGCGGCCGACGGCCCGGACACCGGCGGCCACCCCGCGGTGAACCACCCCACGTACGCACCCGAGGCGTTCGCCCCGGGGACGCCGGACAGCGACGCGTACAACAGCGGCGGGTACGGCGGGGGTTCGTACGACACCGGCGCCTACGACACGTCCGCGTACGACACCGGCGCCCACCACACCTCCGGCTACGACACCGGCGCCCACCACACCTCCGGCTACGACACCGGGGCCCACCACACCGCCTCGTACGGCAGCGGCGGCCACGAGAACGCCCCCTACGAGAGCGGCGCGTACGGCGACACATCCGGTGCGGCCTCGTACGGCACAACTTCGTACGACACCGGTTCGTACGACACCGGCGGCTACGACGTCTACGACTCCGGCGCGTACCCGACCGTCGAGTACGGCGGCCCCGCACACGGGACCCACGAGCACGGCGACTGGCGGTCCACGGACGACACCGGCTCCGGCGCGGCCGTCCCGGCCGCCGAGACGACCAGCACCTGGGGAAGCGGCTCCTGGGACGTCTCCGCACTCCGCGCCGAGCACAACACCGCCCCGGCCCCCGACGAGGCCGACCACAGCGACCACACCGGGCACCCCGACCACACCGAGCAGGGCGCTCACTCCGACCCCACCGAGCAGGCCGCCCGCTCCCACGACAACAGCCAGCCCGGCCGCGAGACCGACCACGAGCCTGGCCGCGAGTCCGACCAGGGCCCGGACCACGACCACAGCAGCGGCTTCGAGGATCCGTACCCGTCGGAGGACACCCCGTACGAGCTGGACGACACCGTCACGCCTGCCTGCCACACACCGGGCGGCGGCCGGGCGAGCCGGCGGCGGGCGGCGAAGCCGAGGCGTTCGGCGCTGCTGACGGTCGCCGTCCCCTCGGTGGCCGTGATGGGCGTGGCCGGCATCGCCGCCGCCTCGGTCACCGGGATCTCCAAGGACGAGGACAAGTCCACGCAGGCCGCGCCCGACGAGGGCGTGCCCGTCCAGCCGTCGAAGGCGAACCGCAAGCTCGACAGCCAACTCGCCGGGGTCTCCGCCGACGCCGGCGACTTCGCCGGCCGGGCGAGCCGCACCCAGGAGCGCATCGACCTCAAGGAACGCCAGGAGGCCGAGCGCAAGCGCAAGGAGGCGGAGGCCGCCCGCAAGGAGGCGCTGCGCCCGAAGTTCGCGCTGCCCGTCCGCCCCGGGCTCAGCGCGTACTACGGCCAGGCCGGCATCAACTGGATGTCACTGCACACCGGCATCGACTTCCCCGTCGGCTACGGCACGCCGGTGCTGGCCGCGACGGACGGCGTCGTCTCCACCAAGTGGGATCTCGCCTACGGCAACATGGCGATCGTCACCGCCGCCGACGGCACCCAGACCTGGTACTGCCACCTGAGCAGCACGAAGATCCGTTCCGGTCCGGTCAAGGCCGGCGACACGATCGCCTACTCGGGCAACTCGGGCAACTCCACCGGCCCCCACCTGCACTTCGAGGTGCGCCCCGGCGGCGGCTCGGCGGTGGACCCGGTCGCCTGGTTCCGCTCCAAGGGCCTCGACCCCACCTGACGCCCCCGGCGGGCACCCGCGCGCCGAGGGCACGCACCGCCGCAGCGCCGACGCCCCGCGACGCCGACGCGCCCCGCGGCCCCGGACCCGGCGGCGCCCCCTACAGCTTCTCCACCGGCGCGTACCGCAGCAGCAGCCGCTTCGGCTTCGGGTCGCCGAAGTCGATCGTCGCCTCCGCGCTCTCCCCGCTGCCCTGCACCGCGACGACCCGGCCGAGGCCGAAGCTGTCGTGCGTCACGCGGTCGCCCACGGCCAGCGACACCACCGGCTTCTCCCGGCCCGCGCGCCGCGTGGCGAAGCCGGACGCGCCGCGCCGCCCGCCGCCCGAGGCGGAGGTCAGGCCGCTGGTCGGGGCCATCGGCGCGCGGGCCGTCGCGCCCGTGCGCCGCCAGTCGACGTGGTCGGCGGGGATCTCCTCCAGGAACCGCGACGGCGGGTTGTACGCCGGCTGGCCCCAGGCGCTGCGCATGGTGGAGCGGCTGAGGTACAGGCGTTCCCGGGCACGGGTGATGCCGACGTAGGCCAGCCGCCGCTCCTCCTCCAGTTCCTTGTTCTGCCCGAGGGCCCGCATGTGCGGGAAGACGCCGTCCTCCATTCCGGTGAGGAAGACGACGGGGAACTCCAGGCCCTTGGCGGTGTGCAGCGTCATCAGCGTGATGACGCCGCTGCCGTCCTCCCGCTCCTCCTCGTCGGGGATCTGGTCGGAGTCGGCGACGAGCGCCACCTGCTCCAGGAACTCGGCGAGCGTGCCCGGCTCGTCCTCCCCGCGCTCCTGCTCGAACTCCAGGGCCACGGCGGCGAGTTCCTGGAGGTTCTCGACGCGGGTCTCGTCCTGCGGGTCGGTGGAGGCCTGGAGTTCGGCGAGGTAGCCCGTCCGCTCCAGGACGGCCTCCAGCACGGTGGCCGGCCCGGCGCCCGACTCCACGATCGTGCGCAGCTCCTCCATGAGGGCGTTGAACCGCTTGACGGCGTTCGCCGAGCGGGCGGCCATGCCGTACGCCTCGTCGACGCGGCGCAGCGCCTCGGGGAAGGTGATGCGCTCCCGCGCCGACAGCGCCTCGATCATCGCCTCGGCGCGGTCGCCGATGCCGCGCTTGGGCACGTTGAGGATGCGCCGCAGCGGTACGGCGTCCTCCGGGTTCGCGAGGACCCGCAGGTAGGCGAGGACGTCCCGGACCTCCTTGCGCTCGTAGAAGCGCACGCCGCCGACGACCTTGTAGGGCAGCCCGACCCGGATGAAGACCTCCTCGAACACCCGGGACTGCGCGTTGGTGCGGTAGAAGACGGCGACGTCGCCGGCGCGCGCCTTGCCGGCGTCGGTGAGCCGGTCGATCTCGTCGGCGACGAACTGGGCCTCGTCGTGCTCGGTGTCGGCGACGTAGCCGGTGATGCGGGCGCCGGTGCCGGCCTGCGTCCACAGGTTCTTCGGCCGGCGGTTCTCGTTGCGCTCGATGACGGCGTTGGCGGCGCTGAGGATGGTCTGCGTGGAGCGGTAGTTCTGCTCCAGCAGGATCGTGGTGGCGTCGGAGTAGTCCTCCTCGAACTGGAGGATGTTGCGGATCGTCGCGCCCCGGAAGGCGTAGATGCTCTGGTCCGCGTCGCCGACGACGCACAGCTCGGCCCGCTCGGCCGGGCCGTCGTCCTCGGCGGGCTGCCCGCCGGTGACCCCGACCAGCTCCCTGATCAGGGTGTACTGGGCGTGGTTGGTGTCCTGGTACTCGTCGACCAGGACGTGCCGGAAGCGCCTGCGGTAGTGCTCGGCGACCTCGGGGAACGCCTGGAGCAGGTGCACGGTGGTCATGATGATGTCGTCGAAGTCCAGCGCGTTCGCCTCGCGCAGCCGCGACTGGTACAGCGTGTACGCCTCGGCCAGCGTCTTCTCGAAACCGTCCTGTGCCTGCCCGGCGAAGTCCTCCTCGTCGACCAGCTCGTTCTTCAGGTTCGAGATCTTCGCGCTGAACGCCTTCGGCGGGAAGCGCTTCGGGTCCAGGTCGAGGTCCCGGCAGACGAGCGCCATCAGCCGCTTGGAGTCGGCGGCGTCGTAGATCGAGAACGACGAGGTGAAGCCGAGCTTCTTGCTCTCCCGGCGCAGGATGCGCACACACGCGCTGTGGAACGTCGACACCCACATCGACTGCGCGCGCGGCCCCACCAGCTCGGCCACCCGCTCCTTCATCTCGCCGGCGGCCTTGTTGGTGAACGTGATCGCCAGGACCTGCCCCGGATGCACGCCCCGGGCGCCCAGCAGATGCGCGATGCGGTGCGTGAGCACCCGCGTCTTGCCGGAACCGGCGCCGGCGACGATGAGCAGCGGCGACCCGCTGTGCAGCACGGCGGCCCGCTGCTGGTCGTTCAACCCCTCCAGCAGCGCGTCGGGGTCGACGACCACACGCGGCGCACCGCCGTGGTGGTAGGCGTCCCGGCCGTCCTCCCGGAGATGGGCGGCGGCGAAGAAGCCCTCGGGAAGCTCCTCCGCCGGGGGCGCCAGATGGTCCTCGGGCGGAGGCGGAGGCTCCTCCTCCGCCGGGGGCTCGAGGTGGGCCAGGAAACTGTCGTCGAAGAGGCTGCTCATCGCTGACCGAGTCTAGAGCCCCCGTACGACACCGTCCCCGGCTTCCCTCCGAGGAGACCCGGCGGGGGTCCGGCGAAGGCCCCGGGAAAGGCAGCGCGCCGGCCCGGCCGGGACCAGCCGGAGACCAGGCCAGGGCCCGGCGGAGAACGTCCGGCGCACCCCCGCCACCGGCCGCGACCGGCTCATAGACTGGCGACCATGACTGATCC
>NZ_WMLF01000202.1 GCF_014156695.1 Streptomyces durbertensis
GTGCCGGGGCGGGCGGGTCCGGCGGCGGTGCCGGCGGCCCCGGTCTTGCCGTCGGCGGTCTCGCCGCCGGGTCCGGAGCCGGCGGTGCACGCGGTCGCACCGACGGCGAGCGCGAGTGCCGCCACGCCGCCCGCGAGAGCTGTTCCCCGCACGCTGCCTCCTGAACCTCGTCCGAAATATTGTTGCCGCACCCCGGGGGCGGCGGAACACAATGTCTATCGCACACACCGCGCGACCGTCCGGCTCGCCGGGGGCTATGTGGCTATATGTCCGGTTATTGCGCTTCGTTGGTCGGTGTGCCGAATCACAAGGTTTCTCAGGGGGATCTGACTGTCATGTCGTACACCGAACTGCCCGGGGCGCGGGTACCGATCCGGATGTGGGCCGACCCGGCCACCGTCGAGGACGGCGCGATGCGCCAGCTGCGGAACGTGTCCACCCTGCCCTGGATCAAGGGCCTGGCGGTGATGCCGGACGTGCACTACGGCAAGGGCGCGACCGTCGGCTCCGTCATCGCCATGAAGGACGCCGTCTGCCCGGCCGCCGTCGGCGTCGACATCGGCTGCGGCATGACCGCCGTACGCACCTCGCTCACGGCCAACGACCTCCCCGGCGATCTGTCGGCCCTGCGCTCCGGCATCGAGGCCGCGATACCCGTCGGCCGCGCCGCGCACGACGAGGCCGTCGACCCGGGCGACCTGCACGGTTTCCCCACGGCCGGCTGGGACGACTTCTGGTCCCGCTTCGGCGGCATCGCCGAAGCCGTCCGCTTCCGGCACGAGCGCGCCACCAAGCAGATGGGCACGCTCGGCGGCGGCAACCACTTCGTCGAGGTCTGCCTGGACACCGACGGCGCGGTGTGGCTCATGCTGCACTCCGGCTCCCGCAACATCGGCAAGGAGCTGGCCGAGCACCACATAGGCATCGCCCAGAAGCTCCCGCACAACCAGGGCCTCGTCGACCGCGACCTCGCGGTGTTCGTCGCCGAGACGCCGGAGATGGCCGCCTACCGGAACGACCTGTTCTGGGCGCAGGAGTACGCCAAGCGCAACCGGGCCGTGATGATGGGCCTGCTGAAGGACGTCGTCCGCAAGCAGTTCCGCAAGGCCAAGCCGACGTTCGACCCGATGATCTCCTGCCACCACAACTACGTGGCCGAGGAGCGGTACGACGGGATGGACCTGCTGGTCACCCGCAAGGGCGCGATCCGCGCCGGCAGCGGCGACTACGGCATCATCCCCGGCTCGATGGGCACGGGCTCCTACATCGTCAAGGGCCTCGGCAACGAGGCGTCGTTCAACTCGGCCTCGCACGGCGCCGGCCGCCGCATGAGCCGCAACGCCGCCAAGCGCCGGTTCTCCGTGCAGGACCTCGCCGAGCAGACGAAGGGCGTGGAGTGCCGCAAGGACTCCGGGGTCGTCGACGAGATACCCGGCGCCTACAAGCCGATCGAGCAGGTCATCGACCAGCAGAAGGACCTCGTGCAGGTCGTCGCGAAGCTGAAGCAGGTGGTGTGCGTGAAGGGTTGACACCGGGTGGGGCGCCAAACGCGCCCCACCCGGTCGGGGACGAGCTCAGCGCAGGGCGCGGACCACACCTGTCACGAGCGCGGCCTTCACCAGCCGCGCCGTCGTGCCGGTGAACACCGTCTGCCGCATGCTGCCGTCCGTCCGCAGGAGCTGCACCAGACCGTCCTGCCGCCCAAGGCTCAGGCACTGCAGGATGTACCGGAACGCGAACGGCTTACCGGGCCGCCGCCCGGCGAGCGCCCGCCCGACGTGTCGGCCCATGGGGCCCGCAGCCGCGCAGCTCATCTGCGGCCGCCCCACACCCGGCACGTGGACGGACGCCGCGTCACCCACCGCGTACACCTCCGGGTGCGAGACCGAACGCAACTGCCGGTCCACCTCCGCACGACCGTCGGGAGCCACCGCCAGCCCCGCCTCGGCGGCCAGCCGGTGCGGTTCCATGGCCGCCGCCCAGGCCACCAGGTCCGCCTCCAGAGGGCCGCACGTCGTCCGCACCCCACCGCCGGCGGGCACCTCCGTGACCCGGTGCTCCTCGTGCACCACCACGCCCAGCCGGGCGAGGGCGGACAACACGTGCGCCCGACCACGGGACGACAGCCAGCCGCCGACC
Organism: Streptomyces durbertensis; assembly: GCF_014156695.1. Classification (GTDB taxonomy): domain Bacteria; phylum Actinomycetota; class Actinomycetes; order Streptomycetales; family Streptomycetaceae; genus Streptomyces; species Streptomyces durbertensis. The sequence goes on from NZ_WMLF01000202.1 coordinate 2,140, forward strand.
AGCCCGTCGGTCACCAGCCGCACCCGCCACTCCGGCGCCGCCTCCGCCAGCTCGGCGGCCAGCTCGACGCCCGTCGCCCCGCCACCGACGACGGCGACCGTCCCCGGCCGGTCGGCGGCGGCCATCCGGTCGCGCAGCTCTGCGGCGCGCTCGACGGGGAAGCCGTGCTCGGCCGCGCCCGGCACGCCCAGGAACGCGGTCCGGCTGCCCAGGGCGTAGACCAGCCTGTCGTAGCCGATCGCCTCGCCCCCGGCGGTGAAGACCTTGCGTCCGGCCAGGTCGAGCTCGACGACGCGGTCCCGCACGTGCACGGCGTTCCGGCCGCGCAGCACGGCGGAGATCGCCGGGCGGTGCTCCCGGTGGCCGGCGGCCGTCTCGTGCTGGCGGACCCGGTTGAGGAAGCGCGCCTCCGGCGCGACGACGGTCACCCGGTGCCGCCGCGCCGCCCTCGTGGCCACCGACAGCCCCGCGTAGCCCGCCCCCACCACCACGATGTGCTGCTGCCCGGTCATCTGGTCCTCCCGCTGCTCCTCGGAACGTGTGACCAGGGGACGGGACGGCGGCCGGATGTGTGACAGTGACCCGCGTCACGCCTCCAGGTGGCGCAGCTTCTCCGGGTTCAGCACGATGTACATCTCGGTGATCCGGCCGTCGGCGACGGCAAAGCCCATCACGCCGCTGAGCCGGCCCTCGGCGTCCCGGGTGATCAGCCCCGGCTCGCCGTTGACCAGGGCCGGAGCGAGAGTGGCCTCGCCGGTCGCCACGAACTTGGCGCCCAGGCCCAGCACCGTGCGGGCCACCTTGTCCGCACCGAAGATCGGGCGGACCGCCGCCGACACCACGCCGCCGCCGTCGGAGTGCCACACCACGTCCGGGGCGAGCACCGAGACCAGCGCGCCCATGTCGCCGCCCACGGCGGCCGCCGTGAACGCCGCCACGGCCCGCCGGTGCTCCGCCGGGTCCACCGGCCGGGAGCGGCCGCTCTGCTCGCCCACCCGCCGCCGGGCACGCGAGGCGAGCTGCCGGACCGCCTCCGGGGAGCGGTCCAACGCCGTCGCGATCTCCGCGAAGTCGACGGCGAACACGTCGTGCAGCACAAACGCCGTCCGCTCGGCCGGCGTCAGTTTCTCCAGTACCGCCAGCATCGCCAGCGACACCTCCTCGCCGACCACCGCCCGCTCGGCCGGCGACACCTCCTCGACCACCGCCGGCTCCGGCAGCCACTCGCCCACGTACGCCTCGCGGCGCACCCGCGCCGACCGCAGCAGGTCGTAGCAGAGCCGGGTCACGGTCCGGGTCAGATACGCGCGCGGGTCCTCGACCGTGCCGTGGTCGACGGTCCGCCAGCGCAGCCAGGCGTCCTGGAGCACGTCGTCGGCGTCGGCCACCGAGCCGAGCAGCCGGTAGGCGACGGACGCCAGATAGGGCCGGTGGGCGTCGAACACGGCAACGCCGTCGGCGGAACCGTGGGCATCAGGGGGCAGCTCGGACACCGCCCCACGGTACCGCCGTGCCCGTTCACCGCCCGCTCCGGCGGGCCGTCAGGACTCCCGGTGAACCTTGCGGTTGGCGGCCTGGGCGCGCGGCCGCACCACCAGCAGGTCGATGTTCACGTGCGGCGGCCGCTCGACGGCCCAGCCGATCGTCTCCGCCACGTCCTCGGCGGTCAGCGGCTCGGCCACGCCCTGGTACACGGCCGCCGCCTTGTCCGCGTCGCCCCGGAACCGGGTCAGCGCGAACTCGTCCGTCCGGACCATGCCGGGGGCGATCTCCACGATCCGCACCGGCTGCCCACACAGCTCCAGCCGTAGCGTCTCGGTCAGCGCGTGCGTGCCGTACTTGGCGGCGCAGTACCCGCCGCCGCCCTCGTACACGTCGAGCCCGGCGGTGGAGGAGACCATCACCACCGTGCCGTCGCCGCTCGCCGTCAGTGCGGGCAGCAGCGCCTGCGTCATGTTCAGCACGCCGAGCACGTTCACCTCGTACATGGCGCGCCAGTCCGCCGGGTCGCCCTCGGCCACGCTGTCCGTGCCGAGCGCGCCACCGGCGTTGTTGACCAGCACGTGCACCTCGCCCTCGCCGCGCAGCTCGGCGGCGAACGCGTCCACGGCGGCGCGGTCGGTGACATCCAGCGGCCGGGCGACGGCGTTGTGCCCGGCGGCGGTCAGCTCCTTCGCCAGCGCCTCGATCCGATCGGCGCGGCGGGCGGTCAGCACCACCCGCATCCCGCCCTCCGCCAACCGGCGGGCGGTGGCCGCGCCTATCCCGCTGCTGGCGCCGGTGACAACGGCGGTCCGCACGCTCATCCCAGTGTCCTCCTCGCGTTCCCGCCCTCCGGGCGGCGCCTCCCCGCCGACCCTACCGCCGCCGCTCACCGAGCACCCGCCGCGCACATGATCACCGCGACCCCGCCCAGACACACTGCGGCCTGGCCCTTGGAAGGGGAAGCCCTGGTGACTCCCAGACCCACATCTCCGAGGTGCGGTCGATCTCGGCGCTCAGCCCCTCGTGCAGCGGCTTGAAGCCGTTCGCCAGCGCGCGACGCCATGACCTGATGTGGGACTCGAACCCCGCCAGCCGGGCGGCGAGCTCGGGGTACACGCCCGGCTGCTCGGTCGCGTCGGCCCACGCCCTGAGGTCCTCGGGGCTGGCCGTCTGCTTGCCGTTCTCCAGCTTGCTGACCTTGGAACCGGGCCAGCCGAGCCGCCGGGCAAGCTGCTGACCGGTGAGCCGACCACCAGGGCAGGTGAAACGGAGTTCGCGCAGCCGCGCCCCCAGGGCCACCCTGGCTTGCTGATAGTCAGTGCTCACCGGTCACGCGTCATTCGGCCGGGGGCACCTGCGCTGCGAACTGGTCGAACGGCACCGCGTGGTGCATCGCCGCGTCACGGACCATGGCGTACCGCACGACCTCAGCCGGTTCGGTGATCAGCTCGATGTTCACGATGTTGTCGGCGTCATCGAAGTGCAGCAGCGCGACCAACCGTGAGTCGAAGATCCAGAAGTCTTCGGCGGGCAGGTCGGCGGCGTCCGCACGCCACAGGTAGCGGATGTCCTCGCCGACCGCCGCGTTGTGCCGGGCGTAGTCGAGCAAGAACCGCTGTTCGGTGGTCATCGGTTTGTCGGCGACGCGCACCCGACCGACCGCCTTGCCGGCCTCGGTCTGGGCCTTGATGTTGACGAACCAGGGCTCGTCGGGGTCGCAGGGCGCGGAGCCGGTGGCCAAGAACGCCTGAAGGTCAGGGTCTTCACGGTCGGACGCGTAGCCACGCCGAGTCTCCAGCCGCCAAGCGGTGTGCTGGAAGGTCTCGAACAGACGGCGGAAGGTGGCCCGGTCGACGCGTTCCGGCACCCTATCCATCTCCTTCGGTCCCCAGTTCACAAGCAGTTCGCGAGGCAACGCTACCGCTGCCTCGTTCGTCCCAAGTGCTGGAGCTGCGCGAGGTCTTCCGGGTCGGTGACGGGTGTGCCCTGAACGGTGATCTCGCCGGTGCCCTCGTCAGTGTGCAGGGCGGGGCAGCCGTCGACCTTGCTCTCTGTGCCGGTGAAGCGAAGCTGACGAGCCATGGACGCTCGCCCTTCCAGGGGGTGTTGATCCAAGCATGGTCCGAGGTCTCAGCTCGGCACTACGGGGTCTGACCGAGGGCACGGGCGAGGAGCGGCAACTACTCCTGAAGACCCGGGCCGACCGGTACGCCGAACTCGAAGCACACATCCTCGAACACGACACGTGGGACAACCCGGAGGTCACAGCCACCCCATTGAGGCAGGTTCGGCCGCCTACCTCAGATGGATCGGTTCCACGGTGCGCCCGCAGCAGCACCCGGAGTGATCCCAGCGTTCCGCCTTGCCGCACTGCCGGGCGATGAACCCCGACATCGCGCCAAGCTACTGGCTCGACACCTCACGTGCGGCGTTGATGCCCAGCAGCCACGGGAAACGGGAGGTGTTCCCATGCTTGGGGGCGTGCGGCTCGCCGGGTCCGAAGACGACGTGCACGCCTTGGTCGCGTAGCGTCTGCACCGCCCGGTCGACGGCTGGCTGAGCGCCGAGGGCTGTTGACCAGAACGGCATGGCGATCACGGGGATGCCGAGGTGGACTGCTTCGGCGGGGATGCCGAGTGCGACGGTGTCGGTGATTCCGGCGGCCCACTTGCAGGCGCTGGTGGTCGTCAGGGGAGCGACCAGCATGGCGTCCGCCTTGGGGAGGCCGCCTGACTCGCCGGGCAGGGTGTAGCGGGACCGTACGGGATGGCCGGTCAGCGTCTCCAACTCGCCGACCTGCGGCTCCCACCAGCGGGCGGCGGTCGGCGAGAGGAGGAGGCAGACGTCCCAGCCGTCGGCCTGCGCCGCGCGCACGCCGTCATCGACGTACTCGGCGGGTCCGGCGGCAGTCGCGATGAGGTAGAGCACCGGCGTGGTCATGTCTGGAGTCCACAACGGCGTGCGAGTCCGGTCAACTCCGCGCTGGGTGTGGGCACGAGCTCAAGGAGTTCGGCGACGAGCCGGAGCACGTCGGGCCTTCTCAACTCCTCGGGTGCGAGTCGCTCGGCGTTGAGGAGGTCGCAGATCGCCTCCTCGCGCCGACGGGTGAGGGCCGCCGCGCGGGCCGTGGTGATCAGGAAGCGGGACTGCCGCTCGCGGCTGAGTTTCCGGACTGCTTGCGGTTCGAGCTTCCGCGCGGTCTCCAGCGCCGACCAGGCGTCATCGAGACGCAGCAGCACATCGGCTTCATGTAGCTGGACGTTTGTGAGCCCGAACTCGGTGAAGTCGCCGGATCGCTCGTCGATCAGTGCGACCTCCCGGGCGGTTTCAAGCTGTTCGGTCGCTGTGGAGATCGCGTGCTGTGACCGTCCGTCGCCGGTGGCAGCCACAGCCGCCACCAGGTAGAGCATGCCAAGGGTGGACAGCCCGGCAGGGCCGTGGCGTTCGAGATCGGGGCGGAGGGTGGTGGCGGTGTCCGTGGCGTAGCCGACAGCCGCAGCGTAGCGTCGCTGGTGTATCAGGCCCCGAGTAACACGGCGGGCGGCAGCGCCCATCGCGACTGCATCGCCTGCCTGCTGTGCGGCGGTAAGAGCCCGGTCTGCGGCGAGAACGGCGGGTGTGCGCGTAGCCGCTCCGAACTTGAACAACAGCGAGGCGGACAGTTGGTAGGCCCGCGAGAGCAGTACAGCGGCAGCGGAAGTCGTCTCAGCCGTACGGTGCGCAACAGCCAGCACGGCGGTAAGTTCCCGTGCCACGGTCGTGTAGTGACCGGCGGCCCAGGCCTGACAGCAGTACGTGATCCTTTTTTCAAGAGCGGTTACTTGTACCCCTTCGCCATCTGGGATGGGAGTGACGAGGACGTCAGCGAGCGCGGATACCTCTGGTGGAGGCGTGGGTTCGGCGTTAGCGGGCTCGTCCGCCATGAGACGTGCCAATGGCACGCGCAGTGCTACGGCGGCTCTCAGTAGTACGGACAACCGGGGATCCGTCTGCCGGTGCCCGCCCTCCAGGTCCTGCACCCATCGGCGACTCTGCCCCATCAGGCGGCCGAGCTCAGCCTGAGTCAGGCCACGATGCTCACGCCAATATGCGATTCGGCGTCCAACCTGGTCGTGCACGGCGACCTCCGTCAAGAAGGCACGCACTTCGCGTGCTCACGCATTGTGTCATCTCCCTTACGGTCAGCGGTGCCAGATGGCCTTAGAAGGGACGTGACCACGCGTATGAGTCCACATACCCAGGCGTTGAGGCCTTGTGACCGGTACCGGAACCTCATTCATGCCGCTCGTCGTGTGCGCGGTGCTTGGGCATGTCACCGCCCGGAGTGCGTTCGCCCGGGCGACGCGGAGGCGCGCGATGCGTGAGCTCTGTGACCGCTGCGAGCGCGCCGATCCTTCGGTGCGGACTGTCTCGATTGTCGACCAGAACACCGGGCCCGGCTGGTCCCACCGCGCCTGCATGACCTGTCTGCCGTACGGCCAAGGCGAGTTCGACAACAACCGGGCGTCGCGGCCGCCGCGTAAGGGGGCGCCGCGATGACGCATGTGAGGTTGAGGCGGCGGCTTCTCGTCGCTCGGGGCGGCTGGCCGGTCGGGGGTCGGGCGGACCACATCGGGCCGTTGGACGGGGACGCGTCTCGGCTGGTGCGGCCCTATGTGCCGGTCGAAAGGCCGGATCCGCGCTGGGTGTCGTTGTCCGGCACTCGGTACGGGCCGTGGGCGTGGGCGTGGTGAGCACCGGCAGCGTCGACGGCGCTGATGGCGAGCTGTGTGGGCGGTGTCGGCCGAAGTGGCTGGAGACGGCGCCGCTTGTCGTGTCGCGCTTGCCGTGTGTGCGGCCGGCCGGGCACGAAGGTCCGCACGAGGACGCGATCTGGCAGACGTGGGTCGAGCTGCCCCCGGAACTGGTCTACGCGGTCGCGGTGGCCTGCGTGGCGGAGCAGCTTCGGCGTGCGTTCGCCGACAGTGAGGCCGCCCGGTGAGTCGCCGTAGACGTCGCCGCGTCGAGCACGCTCTGGCCGTGCAGGTCGTCTACTGCCTGCTGCTGGCCGGACTGCTGCTGCTCATCGTCCTCGGCGCGAATCCGTAGAGACGGGGCTGTTCAGCGGTCGAGTGAGCACCGCTGGTCGGCTCACGCAAGCCCGCCCCGGCCGCACATCCCTGGCAGGACCGGCCGGGGCGGATCGCAGGTAGCAACCCACCTACACGGAGGAGCCTATGCGCATCCGTTTCCGCTCGCGGCCCTTCGACCCTCAGGACGAAGGGCCGGATATCGACGACACCACCCCGCCGGCCGACGAACCGGACTGCGGTAGCGGCACCGGCTGCGGCCGCGAGTAGCAACACCCCAGCGAAGCGGCCGGCCCCGAAACCGGGTCGGCCGCCAGCCCTCGGGAGGCCCCGTGCACCACTGGCACGCCTACGGATACACCGGCCACGAGGTCCCACCGGACTCCCAAGCCCGCGATGACAGCAGAGCGGTCATGCCACGGGAGTTGGACGCTTGGTTCCGGAAGCCCAGAACGATGCTGGCCGGTACCTACCACCACATCGACGAGGTGTAGGCCTGGCTGGCCGAGGAGTTGGGGGAACACGCGCCCGTGCCCGGCGGGCTGTCCGTCGAGCTGCACCTGGAGCACGCACACCGCATGCTCCGCCTCGGCCAGGATGCCTATGTCGGCTACTACGAACCCGGCCGGATCGTCGTTCGCACGCTTCTGACGTGCCCGCGCGGCAAGGAGCAGTGTCCGGACCCGCAGTAGCCGCCGTGGCCCTGACGCCGGACAGTGCGGGGTGTGAGCGGGGTCACGGCAACGGGTGGGGG
>NZ_WMLF01000203.1 GCF_014156695.1 Streptomyces durbertensis
GGCGGTGGGTCCGCCCGGCCCCGCGCCGGGTCACAGCGGGATGTTGCCGTGCTTCTTCGGCGGCAGCTGCTCGCGCTTGGAGCGCAGCGAACGCAGGCCGCGCGTGATGTGGCGGCGGGTCTCGGACGGCATCACGACCGCGTCGACGTAGCCGCGCTCGGCGGCGACGTACGGGTTGAGGAGGGTGTCCTCGTACTCGGCGGTGAGGCGGGCGCGCAGCTCCTCGCGCTCGGTCTCGTCCTCGACGGCGGCCAGCGCGCGCCGGTGCAGGATGTTGACCGCGCCCTGGGCGCCCATGACGGCGATCTGGGCGGTGGGCCAGGCGAAGTTGAGGTCGGCGCCCAGGTGCTTGGAGCCCATGACGTCGTAGGCGCCGCCGAAGGCCTTGCGGGTGATGACGGTGATGAGCGGCACCGTCGCCTCGGCGTAGGCGTAGATGAGCTTGGCGCCGCGCCGGATGATGCCGTTGAACTCCTGCTCGGTGCCGGGGAGGAAGCCGGGCACGTCGACGAAGGTGAGGACCGGGATGTTGAACGCGTCGCAGGTCCGCACGAAGCGTGCGGCCTTCTCGCTGGCGTCGATGTCGAGGCAGCCGGCGAACTGCATGGGCTGGTTGGCGACGACGCCGACCGGGCTGCCCTCGACCCGGCCGAAGCCGGTGATCATGTTGGGCGCGAACATGGCCTGGGTCTCCAGGAACTCGCCGTCGTCCAGGACGTGTTCGATTACCTCGTGCATCTCGTACGGCTGGTTCGCCGAGTCCGGGATGAGGATGTCCAGCTCCCGGTCGCGGTCCGAGGTCTCCAGGTCCGCCTCCTCGGGGAAGACGGGCGGCTCGGAGAGGTTGTTGGAGGGGAGGTAGGACAGCAGCGCCTTGACGTACTCGATGGCGTCCTTCTCGTCGCCGGCCATGTGGTGGGCGACGCCGGAGGTGGTGTTGTGGGTACGGGCGCCGCCCAGTTCCTCGAAGCCGACGTCCTCGCCGGTGACGGTCTTGATGACGTCGGGTCCGGTGATGAACATGTGCGAGGTCTGGTCGACCATCACGGTGAAGTCGGTGATGGCGGGGGAGTAGACCGCGCCGCCCGCGCACGGGCCCATGATCAGCGAGATCTGCGGGATGACGCCGGAGGCGTGCACGTTGCGGCGGAAGATCTCGGCGAACAGGCCGAGCGCGGCCACGCCCTCCTGGATGCGGGCGCCGCCGCCGTCGTTGATGCCGATGACCGGGCAGCCGGTCTTCAGCGCGAAGTCCATGACCTTGACGATCTTCTCGCCGTAGACCTCGCCGAGGGAGCCGCCGAAGATGGTGAAGTCCTGCGAGTAGACCGCGACCGGCCGGCCGTCGACGGTGCCGTAGCCGGTGACGACGCCGTCGCCGTAGGGACGGTTCTTCTCCAGTCCGAAGTTGGTCGAGCGGTGCCGGGCGAACTCGTCCAACTCGGTGAAGGAGCCCTCGTCCAGCAGCAGCTCCACCCGCTCACGGGCCGTCAGCTTGCCCTTGGCGTGCTGCTTCTCGACGGCTCGCGCCGAGCCCGCGTGCGTCGCCTCCTCGGCTCGTCGCTGGAAGTCGGCGATCTTGCCCGCGGTGGTGTGGCCCTGTTCGTTCAGCAGGGCAGGGGTGTTTTCCTGCTCGGACACGGGAAGCGGCTCCTACTCGTCCTTAGGGATTACCGACTCGTAGGGTATCGGCGCGGGCACAAAACGGCGGTGCGGCGTTGGCCACACCTAGGCTGGCCGCATGAAGCCGAACTTGTCCGGGAATCTGCCCCTCGTAGGGCCCGGCGACACGCCCCGCAACGCCGCGCGCGGCGGCCGTCCGTCCGTTCTGCGTGTGGCCGCGGGGGGCGGCGGCGGGCCGTGGAGCGATCTCGACCGTCCGCCGCTGAACGCCGCCGCGCTGCGCCGCGCCCTCCTCGGTGAGGACGGGCTGTGGACGGAGCTGGAGCTGGTGGAGGAGACCGGGTCCACCAACACCGACCTCGTCGAACGGGTCCGGCGCGGTGAGGCCGAGGAGGGCACGCTGCTGATCGCCGAGCGGCAGACCGCCGGCCGGGGCCGGCTGGACCGCGACTGGGTGGCACCGGCCCGCAGCGGCCTGTTCTTCTCGTTCGTGCTGCGTCCGGGGCCCGAGATCCCGGTGCGGCGGCTCGGCTGGCTGCCGCTGCTGGCCGGGGTCGCCACCGCGACGGCGCTCTCCCGTGCCGCCGGCGTCGACACGGCCCTCAAGTGGCCGAACGACCTGCTCGCCACTGTCGACGGTGACGAACGCAAGATCGGCGGCATCCTCGCCGAACGCATCGGCGACCTCGAGCACGGCGCGGTGGTCGTCGGCATCGGCCTCAACGTGTCGCTGCGGGCGGACGAGCTGCCGGTGCCCGGCGCCGGCTCGCTGCTGCTCGCGGGCGCCGCCGGTACGGACCGCGATCCGCTGCTGCGCGCCGTGCTGCGGTCGATCGACCAGTGGTACCGGCGCTGGCGGGACGCCGGGGGCGACGCCGCCGCCTGCGGCCTCCAGGAGACGTACGCGGCCGGCTGCGCGACCCTGGGCCGCCGGGTGCGGGTCGAGCTGCCGGGTGGCAGCGCGGAGGAGGGCGAGGCGGTGGCGGTCGACGGCGACGGCCAGCTGGTGCTCAACATCGGCGGCGGGGTGCTGGAGACGGTGGACGCCGGTGACATCGTGCATCTGCGGCCGGCCGGCTGACGGCGGCGTCGTGACCGTCGGTCGGCAGGGGTGGGCGCGGGGCGGGCGCGCCCGTTCGCCGCGTCCACCCCGGTGCCACGTGAGATACGGCACACCTGCCGTATCGTGGGGCCGTACACCGCGCGGCGGGCGCGGTGGAGCTGAACGGGTAAGGGCAGTGCGCACGGACCTGGCAAGGGGCGGTTGGTGACCGCGAACGATCCTGAGAGCGCCCTGCGCGCGGCCGGGCCCGACGAGCGCTCCGCGAGTCCGGACGCGCGCGTCGCCGGCGGCGCGGACGCCGACCCGACCCCGGACGCCGGGCACGGGCCGGACGACAACAACCGGGACCCGGAGGACGGAGAGGGCGCGCGTGAGGGCGCCCCCGACGATCCCGGGGCGGACGAGGACGAGACCACGCTGGACCCCGCGCCCGCGCACGCCTCCTCCTCCCACGCCCGTGAGCGGCACCCGCGCGACGAGCCGCCCGTGGACAACCCGAACGCCCTCAAGGTCGAGGAGCTGATCCTCGGCTCCGAGCGGAAGTACACGCCCTTCCAGGCCGCCCGGGCCGCCGACGTCCCGATGGACCTGGCCGCCCGCTTCTGGCGTGCCATGGGGTTCGCCGACATCGGGCAGGCGCGGGTGCTGACCGAGGGCGACGTGCTGGCGCTGCGGCGGCTCGCCGGTCTGGTGGAGGCCGGCCTGCTCAACGAGGCGATGGCCATCCAGGTCGCCCGTTCCACCGGCCAGACGACCGCCCGGCTCGCGGAGTGGCAGGTCGACTCGTTCCTGGAGAGCCTGACGGTCTCGCCGGAGCCCGGGATGAGCCGGATGGAGGTCACGTATCCGCTGGTCGAGCTGCTGCTGCCGGAGCTGGAGGAGTTCCTGGTCTACGTGTGGCGGCGGCAGCTCGCGGCGGCGACGGGCCGTGTGGTGCAGGCCGCCGACGACGAGGAGATGGTGGACCGCCGGCTCGCCGTCGGCTTCGCCGACCTCGTCGGCTTCACCCGGCTGACGCGGCGGCTGGAGGAGGAGGAGCTGGGCGAGCTGGTGGAGGCGTTCGAGACGACCGCCGCCGACCTGGTCGCCGCCAACGGCGGCCGGCTGATCAAGACGCTCGGCGACGAGGTGCTGTTCGTCGCGGACGACGCGGGGACGGCCGCCGAGATCGGTCTGCGGCTGATCGAGACGCTGTCGAACGACGAGACGATGCCGCAGCTGCGCGTCGGCCTGGCCTTCGGCGCCGTCACCACGCGGATGGGCGACGTCTTCGGCACGACGGTGAACCTGGCGAGCCGGCTCACCTCGATAGCGCCCAAGGACACCGTGCTCGTCGACGGCGCGGTACGCGACGAGGTCACGGCGGCGGGCGAGGCGCCGGAGTCGGAGAAGGAGTCGGCGGAGAGCCCGGAGCGGGCGAAGGGCTACCGCTTCGCGCTGCGGCCGCTCTACCAGCGGCCGGTGCGGGGGCTCGGCGTCATCGAACCGTGGCTGCTCGCCCGCCGCGACTGACCGGCGCTTCCGCCGCCCGGTCGCGGCCGCCGGCCGGGCGGGCCTACCTGGTTGTCGGTGGCTCCCACTAGTGTGTGAGCGACCGTTAACCAGGGAGGGTGCGATGACGCGCTACGGAGAGTGGGTCGAGGTCCGGATCGACGAGGAGGGCGGCGAGCGGACGCACGTCGCGGAGCTGGTCCTCGACCGGCCGAAGGCGATGAACGCCGTCTCCACCGACATGGCCCGGTCCCTCGCCGAGGCCTGCGACGCGCTCGGCGCCGACCCGGGGGTGCGGGCGGTGGTGCTGACGTCGACGCACGAGCGGGCGTTCTGCGTCGGCGCGGACCTCAAGGAGCGCAACTCCCTCACCGACGCCGAGCTGGTCCGGCAGCGGCCGCTGGCCAGAGCCGCGTACACGGGCGTGCTGGAGCTGCCGGTGCCGACGGTCGCGGCGGTGCACGGCTTCGCGCTGGGCGGCGGCTTCGAACTGGCGCTGGCCTGCGACGTGATCGTCGCGGACCCGACGGCGCTGGTCGGCCTGCCCGAGGTGTCGGTGGGCGTCATCCCCGGCGGCGGCGGCACCCAGCTGCTGCCGCGTCGCGTCGGCGCGGCCCGCGCGGCAGAGCTGATCTTCAGCGCGCGGCGGGTCGAGGCGGCCGAGGCGCACCGGCTCGGCCTCGTGGACGACCTGGTCGGCGAGGGCGAGGACCGTACGGCGGCGCTGGCGCTCGCCCGCCGGATGGCGGCGAACTCGCCCGTCGGGCTGCGCGCGGCCAAGCGGGCGCTGCGGCTGGGCTGGGGCATGGACTTGCGGGCCGGCCTGGAGGTGGAGGACGCCGCGTGGCGTTCGGTCGCGTTCTCCGGCGACCGGGCGGAAGGCGTCGCGGCCTTCAACGAGAAGCGCCGCCCGAACTGGCCGGGACACTAGCCGCCGGGCCTGGCGCTGGCGGGGCGGTGTCGCGACGCCCCGGATCTGCGCTCCGCGCTCCCCGGCCGGGGCGCCCGCGCCGCGTCGACCCCGCCTCGATTCGTCGGCGCCGACGTGCCTCCGACCCACCTCGATCCGCCGGAGCGGCCCAGGGGCGTGGCGGACCGCCGGGCGGCCTTGTGAGGGGCCGCATACGGGCGTCCGCTCTGGTGCGGGGTGCTCCGAGGCCCGGTGGCGGCTGGCGCTGTTCTTGTCGCCGGGTCACCTGGCGGCCGGGTCATCGGGTCGCCGTGTCGCCGGGCCTCCGGGTCGGCGGGGGCGCGGGCGGCGGACGGCGTTTGTCCGCTTCTCCCCGCCGACACCGCCGCCGGGGCGGTGTCGGCGGCGAGCCGTTCGGCAGTGGGACGCGGGACAAAAGGTACAAAGGTTAATAATTGACCCCATGGGAGACGACAAGCGGTTGCGAGCCGTGGCGGTGTTGGCCCGGGCGCTGGCGCGGGCGGACTCGCCTCGCGTCGCCGCGCAGGCGGCGGCCGCCGGGGTGCGGGCCGCCCTGGCGGGCTCGTTCGCGGCCGTCTTCCGCTGGGAGCGCGGCCGTGGCCGGCTGCGCGTGCTCGCCCACGACGGCGAGCCGGCGGCCGGTGAGGCGCACTTCCCCGTCGACGACTCGTACCCGCCTCGCGACCTGGCCGAACCGGGCGGCGGGGCGCCCGCCGGGTGGAGCGGTGGGACGGAGCCGCGCGCCTGGCTGGTGCGCCTGGACGCCGCCGACGGCGGGACGCTCGGTGGCGCCGCCGGGGCGGTGGTCGCCCCGCTGGTGTTCGACGGGCGGCTGTGGGGCGAGCTGTATGTCTCCCGTCGGTCGGAGGAGGTGCCGTTCGAGTCGGCGGACGCCGAGTTCGCGAGCGCGCTGGCCGCCGTGGTGGTGGGCGGGCTGGCTCAGCAGGAGCGGGTGGCGGAGCTGCGCCGGCTGGCCTTCACCGACCAGCTGACCGGCCTCGGCAACCGGCGGGCCGTCGACGACGCGCTGGGGGCGGCGCTGGAGCGGCACCGGGTCGACGGCACGGTGGTCAGCCTGGTCGTCTGTGACGTGAACGGGCTCAAGCGGGTCAACGACCGGGAGGGGCACGAGGCCGGCGACCTTCTGCTGGAACGTTTCGGCGCACTGCTGTCCGAGGTCGGCGCGGAGCTCCCCGGTGCGCTGGCGGCCCGGCTGGGCGGCGACGAGTTCTGTCTGACGGCCGCCGGGCCGAGCGCCGACGAGGTCGTGCGGGCGGCGGAGCAGCTGTGTGAGCGCGCCGCCGGACTCCCGGTCGGCGAGGGCATCGCGTGCGGTGTCGCGTCCACAGGCGACCCGATCGGGCCGGTGGACTCCGGGCGGCGGCTGCTGCGGCTCGCGGACGCCGCGCAGTACCGCGCCAAGGCCTCGCGGTCCGTCAAGCCGGTCGTCGCCGGGCGGGAGATCGTCGAACTCGCCGACACCGCGGGGCAGCCCCGGCCGGGCGAGCGGCGCAGCTTCCGCGCCCGGTAGCGGGGAGGGTCGGCCCGTGGACCGGGCAGGGCGCGGCGGGTCTCGGCTCGCAGGCCGGCCCCGGTGCGAAGCCGCGTACGGACACCCCCGTGACAGATGACGATTCAGTCCCTATGGTTCGTGAATATGGATATGCAGAGCAGCACTGTGGTGGTCGGCCCCGGCGGGGTGACCGCCGAGGACGTGATCGCCGTCGCCCGTGGCGGCGCCCGTATCGAGCTGTCCGCCGAGGCGCTTGCGAAGGTCGGCGCCAGCCGCCGCTTCATCGACGAGCTCGCGGCCAAGCCGGAGCCCGTGTACGGCGTCTCCACCGGCTTCGGCGCCCTCGCCGTCCGGCACATCAGCCCCGAACTCCGCGCCCGCCTCCAGCGCAACATCGTCCGCTCCCACGCGGCCGGCATGGGCCCGCGCGTCGAGCGCGAGGTGGTGCGCGCGCTGATGTTCCTGAGGCTGAAGACCGTCGCCTCCGGACACACCGGCGTCCGCCCCGAGGTGCTGCGCACCATGGCCGACGTGCTCAACGCCGGCATCACGCCCGTCGTCCACGAGTACGGCTCGCTCGGCTGCTCCGGCGACCTCGCGCCGCTGTCCCACTGCGCCCTCACCCTCCTCGGCGAGGGCGACGCCGAGGGCCCCGACGGCGTGGTCCGCCCCGCCGCCGAACTCCTCGCCGCACACGGCATCACCCCGGTCGAGCTGCGGGAGAAGGAGGGCCTGGCGCTCCTCAACGGCACCGACGGCATGCTCGGCATGCTGGTCATGGCCTGCGCCGACCTCGCCCGGCTGCTCACCTCCGCCGACATCACCGCCGCGCTCACCCTGGAGGCGCTGCTCGGCACGGACCGGGTGCTCGCCCCCGAACTGCACGCCATCCGCCCGCACCCCGGGCAGGCCGCCAGCGCCGCGAACATGCTCAAGGTCCTCGCCGGCTCCGGCCTCACCGGCCACCACCAGGACGACGCGCCGCGCGTCCAGGACGCCTACTCGGTGCGCTGCGCCCCGCAGGTCGCCGGCGCCGGACGGGACACCCTCGCGCACGCCCGGCTCGTCGCCGACCGTGAACTCGCCGCCGCCGTGGACAACCCCGTCGTCCTCGCGGACGGCCGCGTCGAGTCCAACGGCAACTTCCACGGCGCCCCCGTCGCCTACGTCCTCGACTTCCTCGCCATCGCCGCCGCCGACCTGGCCTCCGTCGCCGAACGCCGCACCGACCGGCTGCTCGACAAGAACCGCTCGCACGGCCTGCCGCCGTTCCTCGCGGACGACCCCGGCGTCGACTCGGGCCTGATGATCGCCCAGTACACCCAGGCGGCACTCGTCAGCGAGATGAAGCGGCTCGCCGCGCCGGCCTCCGTCGACTCCATCCCCTCCTCCGCGATGCAGGAGGACCACGTCTCCATGGGCTGGTCGGCGGCCCGCAAGCTGCGGACGGCCGTGGACAACCTGTCCCGTGTCGTCGCCGTCGAGCTGTACGCGGCGGCCCGGGCGCTGGAGCTGCGCGGCCGGTCCGAGGACGCCGCCGTCGGCACGCCGGCCCCGGCCACCCGCGCGGTCGTCGACGCGGCCCACGCCGCCGGGATCGGCGGAGCCGGTGAGGACCGCTTCCTCGCGCCGGACCTCGCGGCGGCCGAACGGTTCGTCCGGGAGGGCGGGCTGATCGCCGCGGCCGAGTCCGTCACCGGCCCGCTGGCCTGACCCGCCACCGCCCGCTCGCGGGCTGACACCGTTCCTCCGAAGGGCGCCGCCGGCCGACACGCCGGCGGCGCCCGCGTGGTGTCAGGAGGCTTCCGATGAGGCCGTCGGACGGCCGGGCTGCGGGTGAGAGGGCCGGGGCCGCTGGGTCGACGCCCGGCACCGCCGGCCCGGCGGTCAGCCGAAGGAGCGGGCCTCCGGCCGCCGGATCAGGAGAAGCGGGTCGGGGAGAGCCCCACCGGGCCGTCGCTCGGCGCGCCGACCGCGCGGGAGCGCCGCACCGAGTGCGCCACCAGACCCGCGCCGAACACCAGGAAGGCGACGCCGCCGGTCACGTACGGCGTCGTGTCGAAGCTGCCGGTGTCGGCGAGCAGGGGGCCGTCCGCCGCGGGGCCCGCAGCCGCCGGGTCCGCCGCCGGGTCCTGGGCCGCGGTGCCGTGTGTCGTCGAGCTCTCCGCCGCCGGGGCGTCGGCCGTCGACGGGGCGGCCGGTCTGCCGCTTTCGTACGTGGCGTTCGCCGACGGCACGAACCAGAGCGCGAACAGCAGCCCGCCCGCCGCCGCGGAGGTCACCAGGGGACGGTGGTGTGCGGCCACGGAGCCACCCTTCGTGCGGTGAAACAGCAGTACAGGGGCCGATGTTAGCGATCGCGGCGGGTCGCGCGGAAGCCCTGTCGGAACCGCCGCCTAGGCTCCTCACATGACCATCGACGAATCATCCCGGTTTGTGCGACTTCAGGTGGAACTGGTGCTGGAGGTCGCGGACGCCGACGCCCTCACCCGCGCCGCCGTCGCACACGTCGAGAGCGACGAACTGATCCCGGACGAGGAGCGCGCCCACGCCGTGTCGGCCGTCACGGACCGGACCGACGGCGTCGCCGAGGCCATCGCCTACCTCGTCGACCCGATCGACCTGGTGGGCGAGGCACCCGGTGTCGAACTCGCCCAGGCGTCCTGGAGCAGCGAGACCGTCGACTACGACCCGAAGAACTCCTGGCCGTACGCGTCCCCGGGGGAACCGTACGAGGCGTGGGAGACGGACGACGAGGACTACCTCGACCCCGCGGACGGGGCGGGCCCCGCCCCCCGCGGCCGTCACGCCGGCTGAGCCG
>NZ_WMLF01000204.1 GCF_014156695.1 Streptomyces durbertensis
GCGGGTGGGCGTCGTGCGGCCCCCGGCGCTACGGCAGGAAGCTCTGCACCTCGGCGGCGGCGTCCGCGCCGTACGCCTTGGTGAAGCGCTCGATGAAGTGGCCGCGGCTCAGCTCGTACTCCTGCGTGCCGACGGTCTCGATGACCAGGGTGGCCAGCATGCAGCCGATCTGGGCGGAGCGCTCCAGGCTGACGCCCCAGGCGAGCCCGGACAGGAAGCCGGCGCGGAAGGCGTCGCCGACGCCGGTCGGGTCGACCTTGGCCTCCTCCTCCGGGCAGCCGACCTCGATGGTGGGCTGGCCGGACCGCACGATCCGCACGCCGCGCGCGCCGAGCGTGGTGACCTGCGTGCCGACCTTCTCCAGCACCTGCTCGCTGGACCAGCCGGTCTTGCTCTCGATCAGCGCCACCTCGTACTCGTTGGAGAAGAGGTAGGCCGCGCCCTCGGTCAGCGCGCGGATCTCCTCACCACCCATCCGGGCCAGCTGCTGCGAGTAGTCGGCGGCGAACGGGATGCCGCGGGTACGGCACTCCTCGGTGTGCCGCATCATCGCCTCGGGGTCGTCGGCGCCGATGTGCACCAGGTCCAGGCCGCCGACGCGCTCGGCCACCGAGTGCAGCTCGATGAGCCGGGCCTCGCTCATGGCCCCGGTGTAGAAGGAGCCGATCTGGTTGTGGTCGGTGTCGGTGGTGCAGATGAAGCGCGCGGTGTGCAGCACCTCGGAGATGCGGACGGAGTCGGTGTCCACGCCGTGCCGGTCGAGCCAGGCGCGGTACTCGGCGAAGTCCGAGCCGGCGGCGCCGACGAGGATCGGCCGGGCGCCGAGCTGCCCCATGCCGAAGCAGATGTTGGGGCCGACGCCGCCACGACGGACGTCGAGGCCGTCGACCAGGAACGACAGCGACACCGTGTGCAGCTGGTCGGCGACGAACTGGTCGGCGAACCGACCGGGGAACGTCATCAGGTGGTCGGTGGCGATGGAGCCGGAAACGGCGATACGCACGGCTGTCTGCTCCTGGGGAGGCGGAAGTGTGGGCGATCCACGCTACCCGTTCGGGGTACCGTCAACGAGCCCCCTAAACTACCCGAAAGTAGCTCTTACCAGGGCCCCGTGCGATGCGTAGCGTCAGCTTCATGACAAACCGCACGCCCGCGAAGGCGTCCTCCACCGACGGCCACGCCCCCGAGCCGGAATCACTCGCCCAGCTCCGGCAGGACTGCTCGCGCATGTCCGCCCGCTGGGGTACGTCGCTCGACCAGCACCGCGCCGAGCGGCGGCCGGCGCCGACCGGCCCGACCGGCGTCCGGGTGCCGGCGCGTTCGGCCCGGCTGCTGGACGGCATGTCCGACTACGGCGACTGAGCCGAGCCCCCGTCTGATCGGTTCCGGGGCCGACACCCCGGAACCGATCACGCTCCTGCCCCGTCCCAGAGTCGTCAAGGCGTACGGGGAGCCGAAGGAGCGATGTGGTGAGCACCGGAACACCTGCCGGGGAGACGTCGGCGAGGCCGCGCCGGCGGCGGCTGACGGCCGTGTCGGTGGCGGCCGCCGTGGTACTGGCCGGCGGCGGTACCTACCTCCTCCAGTCGACGTTCGACGGAAACCGGACGGGGACCGCCTCCGACGAGGAGCGGCGCGCACCGGAGCCGCTGGTCCTGGACGGCCACGGCTCCGCCGAGGACGCCGCCCGCACCAACGGGGACGCCCCCGACCTGCGGCTGGCGGGTCCGGCGACCCGCGCGCCCGAGCGGGCGCCGGTGTACCGGGCGGGTTCCGTGCCGCGCGCGGCGGTCGAACGGCTCGCGGACGCGCTGGGTGTCAGCGCCGAGCCCGCGCGGCAGGGCGACGGCTGGCTGGTGACCGAGGGCCGGGACGGCACCGGGCCCAGCCTGCGGGTGCGCGCCACCGGCGCCGGCGAGCGCGGGCAGTGGAACTTCACCGCGACCGGCCCGGCCGTCGGCCCGGGCTGCGGGAAGCTGCCGGGTGCCGAGCCCGGCGGGAAGCCGGGCGTGGGGCCGGGACCGGGCAAGCCGCCGCGCTGCCCGATGCCGCACGAGGGCGGTGTCCTGCCGGACGCGCCCGTGGCGCCGGACTCCGGACCGGGCTCCCCCGACGGCACCGTGAGCTCGGACGACACCGTGAGCTCGGACGGCGTCGTGAGCTCCGACGGCGACACCCCGGTGGACAGCCCGGCGCTTCCGGCGCCCGGCGCGGACGACGGTGGGGAGCCGGTCTCCGAGCAGCGGGCGAAGAAGGCGGCCGCGCCCGTGCTGCGCGCGCTCGACCTGGAGAAGGCGGAGCTGGACGCCTCGGCGACCACCGGCGCGCTGCGCACGGTCGTCGCGAAGCCGAAGCTGGACGGGCTGCCGGTGCGGGGGTGGGACACCGCCCTGACCGTCGACGCCACCGGCACGGTGGTGGCCGGCCACGGCTCGCTGGCCCCGCTCGAGGCGGGCCCCTCCTACCCGGTGCTGGACGCGAAGCGCACCCTGTCGGAGCTGAACCGCACCCGCGCCTCGGGCGCCACCGAGCCGCACTGTGTGCAGGAGCCCTGCGAGGCGCCGGCGGAGAAGCGGGCGGGCGGCGAGGTGCGCCGGGCGGTCTTCGGCCTGGCCGCGCACTCCTCGGAGGGCCGGCCGGTGCTCGTGCCGTCCTGGCACTTCGAGCTGGCGGGCGGCGGCGCGGTGACCCACCCGGCGGTCGACCCGAAGCACCTGGCCCCGGCGAACGACGCCTCTCGCGGGCCGTCGGGCGCCGAGCCCGGCCAGCCGGGTTCCGTCGACCCCGCCGACCCCGTGCCGCACGCCGGCGAGTTCGTGGAGCCCTACCGGCCCGGCGACCGGCGGCTGACCGTGCACTTCTGGGGCGGGGTGTGCAGCGACTACTCGGCGAAGGCGGTGGAGAGCGCCGAGCGGGTACGGATCGTGATCAAGGAGCGGGAGCACCAGCCGGGCGGCGTCTGCATCAAGATCGCGAAGGAGATGAAGCTGGACGTCGAGCTGGAGAAGCCGGTCGGTGAGCGCGAGGTCGTGGACGGCCGGGGCGAGCCGCTGCCGCAACGCGAGTCCCGCCGCTGAGGGCCGCGGCCCCTCCCGCCTACGCGCGGCGAGCGCCGCGAGAGAACAGCGCTGCCCTCCTCCGGTCCTTGTCGGGCCGGAGGAGGGCAGCGGTGTGTCGGATCAGCTGAAGCTGTCGCCGCAGGCGCAGGAGCCGGTGGCGTTGGGGTTGTCGATCGTGAAGCCCTGCTTCTCGATCGTGTCGACGAAGTCGATGGAGGCGCCGCCCAGGTAGGGGGCGCTCATCCGGTCGGTGACGACCTTGACGCCGTCGAAGTCCTTCACGACGTCCCCGTCGAGCGAGCGCTCGTCGAAGAACAGCTGGTAGCGCAGGCCCGAGCAACCACCGGGCTGGACTGCGACGCGCAGCGCCAGGTCCTCCCGGCCTTCCTGCTCCAGCAGGCCCTTGACCTTCGCCGCGGCGGCGTCGGACAGGATGATGCCGTCAGTCGTCGTAGCGGTCTCGTCCGATACGGACATCTGCTTCTCTCCCGGGTTGTTCGGACTGCTCTGCCGACTGCTGCAACAGACGGCCTCCCGGATTGATTCCGGTCTGGCGGTGCCGTTTCGGTGAATCACGCCGCTGCGGTGGTTCACGCCGCTGCGGCGTCCACCCCGCGCCCCGCGCGAGCGGGCACCACTGCCATGCTCGCACACCCGGCGGGAGACGGTCATCGTCCCCGGCGTCGCAGCCAGATGCGTCACACCGGACAGGACGGCCATCGTCACACTGACGCGAAGCGGTTATGATAGATAGCGTCAAATCGACGAAAAGCGTTGAGCCGTGTCATCAGAAAGGGTGCGTGCCGTGACCGCCGTGTCGAACGCAGCCGAGCCCCTGGACGTCCAGCCCACGCCGCTCGCGCTGCTGCTGCTCGGCCGGGAGGCCGACCCCAGGAGCGAGCGCGGTGTGGAGTGCCCGGGCGACCTGCCCTCCCCCTCCGACCCCGACCTGGTGGAGCGCGCCCGCGCCGCCAAGGCCAGGCTCGGCGACCGGGTCTTCGTACTCGGTCACCACTACCAGCGCGACGAGGTCATCGAGTTCGCGGACGTCACCGGCGACTCCTTCAAGCTCGCCCGGGAGGCCGCGGCGCGGCCGGACGCCGAGTACATCGTCTTCTGCGGTGTGCACTTCATGGCCGAGTCGGCGGACATCCTCACCTCCGACCGCCAGCAGGTCGTGCTGCCCGACCTGGCCGCCGGCTGCTCGATGGCCGACATGGCCACCGCCGAGCAGGTCGCCGAGTGCTGGGACGTGCTGACCGAGGCCGGCGTCGCCGAGCGCACGGTGCCGGTGTCGTACATGAACTCCTCCGCCGACATCAAGGCCTTCACCGGCCGGCACGGCGGCACGATATGCACCTCCAGCAACGCCAGGCGCGCGCTGGACTGGGCGTTCGAGCAGGCCGGCGAGGACGGCAAGGTGCTCTTCCTGCCGGACCAGCACCTGGGCCGCAACACCGCCGTCCGCGACATGGGCATGTCGCTGGAGGACTGCGTCGTCTACAACCCGCACAAGCCGAACGGCGGCCTCACCGCCGAGCAGCTGCGCGACGCCCGCATGATCCTGTGGCGCGGCCACTGCTCGGTGCACGGCCGCTTCTCGCTCGACTCGGTGAACGAGGTGCGCGCGCGCATTCCCGGCGTCAACGTGCTGGTGCACCCCGAGTGCAAGCACGAGGTCGTGGCCGCCGCCGACCACGTCGGCTCCACCGAGTACATCATCAACACCCTGGACGCGGCTCCGGCCGGCTCCAAGTGGGCCATCGGCACCGAGCTGAACCTGGTCCGCCGGCTGGCGAACCGGTACGCGCCCGAGGGCAAGGAGATCGTCTTCCTCGACCGCACGGTCTGCTTCTGCTCCACGATGAACCGCATCGACCTGCCGCACCTGGTGTGGGCGCTGGAGTCGCTGGCCGACGGCAAGGTGGTCAACCGCATCCAGGTCGACCCGGAGACCGAGAAGTTCGCCAAGGTGGCCCTGGAGCGCATGCTCGCCCTGCCCTGACCGGACCTGACCGGACCGGACCGACCGGCGAGGGATCCACGGACGATCACCCGGGTGTTCCCGTGCGGCGCCGCCGCTGCGAGGATGCCCGGGTGATCATCCGACCCGTTCAGGACACCACGACGGACGCCGAGGCGGTCCGCGCTCTCGCCGAGGCGGCGTTCGGCGACGACGGCCGCGCCTGGCCCGCCGAACGCGTCGACCGCCACCACCGCCGCACCCGCCACCTGGCGCGCACCGACCCGACGGGCTGCCTGCTCGCCGAGGACACCTCCGGACGTGCGCTGGGCGCCGTACTCAGCACCCGCCGCGAGGGCACCTGGGGACTGTCGCTGCTGGTCGTCCACCCCGACGCGCAGGGCGGCGGCCTCGGCCGCACCCTGCTGGACGCGGCGCTCGAACACGGAAAGGCCTGCCTGCGCGCGCTGCTGTGCTCCTCGGCCGACCCCGCCGCCGCCCGCCTCTACCGGCGGGCCGGCTTCGACCTGCACCCCGCCATGCGGCTGCGCGGCACCGTCGAGACCGACAGGCTCGCGCCGCCCGACGGCCCGGTCGCGCCCGGCTCGGCCGGCGCCTTCGACCTGCTGGACTCCGTCGACCGCCGGCTGCGCGGCGGCGCCCACGGCCCGGACCACCGCGAACTGCTCCGCGATTTCCGGCTGCTGGTCTGCGACGACCTGGCGGGCAGCGGCTACTGCTACGTGCAGCCGGACGGCTCGGACGCCAAGGTGGAGCTCCTGGCCGCCACCTCCCGCCGACTGGCCGCACGACTGCTGACGGCGGCGCTGCTGACGGTCGAACCCGGCGCGCGGGTACGCGTCGACGACCTCACCGCCGAGCAGCAGTGGGCGGTCGACGTCGGACTGGACGCGGGGCTGCGGGTGGAGAACGGCGGCTACGTGTGCGTCCGCGGCATGCGCCCACCCACGCCGTACATCCCTTCCGGCGCCTACCTGTGAGGGGCCCGGCCCACGCCGGGAGCGGCCACGTCCACCTCACGAGGAGCGGCTCCCCCAGCCTTCGGCCCGAGAGGTGCCCGTGGACGTGCGGTCTCCCCACCGAATCCGGCCGGGGACCCCGGACGGCCGGAAGCCGCTGTCACGGAGCTACCAGGGCGTGGCCCCACGACGCGGGTGCGCCCCCGGCCGGAGACCGAGGGTGCCGCGACGGGGGCAGGACGTCGCCGGTCACGGCAACCGCTCAGCCGCGTACGCCGCACAGGTGCAGCAGGGCGGCCACCGACCGGTAGGGGTCGGTCTCGCCGGCGCGCTCCTCCGCCGCGATGAGCCGCTCCCACTCCACGCCCTCGGGCACCTCGGCGTCGTCGGCGGCCTGGTCGGTGAAGACCCGCACGCCGTACCAACGCCGCAGCGGGGCACCGATACCGGAGAGCGTCGTGGTGAGGGCGTCGAGCCGGTCGGCGCGGGCCCGCACCCCGACCCGGTTGCTGTAGGACGGGTCGTCGAAGGCGGCGAGCGCCGTCTCGTAGTCCCCGGCGAGCCCCGGCCGCACGGCCAGCGCGTCGGCGTTGCGGACGAGCAGCGAGAGCAGCCCGCCGGGGGCCAGTACCCGGGCCAGCCCGGCGAGCATCGGGCCGGGCTCGCTGATGTACATCAGCACGCCGTGGCACAGCACCACGTCGAACGTGCCGGGCGCGAACTGGGCGCCGGTCTCCCGGCCGTCACCGACCCGCAGCTCGACGCGTTCGCGGATGCCCTCGGGCTCGTCGGCGAGCGCCGCCCGGGCGGCCTCCAGCATGCGTTCGTCGGTCTCCAGCCCGGTGACCTGGTGGCCGAGCCGGGCCAGTCGCAGCGCCTGGGTGCCCTGGCCGAGGCCGACGTCGAGCACCCGCAGCCGGCGGCCCACCGGGAAGCTCTCGGCGATCTGCTCGTCCAGCTGGCGTGCCACCAGGGACTGCCGGACGGCGTCGCGCAGCTTCCCGGTGTTGCCGAGCCAGCGCTCGGCGCCCTTACCGAAATCCTCGACGAGCGTCATCAGCGGCGCGGAGCCTCGCCTCGGTTGACCTGCGGCTTGGGCAGCCGCATGCGGCGCATCTGCATGGTCCGCATCAGGCCGTACATGCCGGCGCCCTTGAGGTTCTCGTTCGGGAACCGCTCGCGCAGCGCCTTCTTGAGCCGCCGCACGGTGAACACCGAGTCGATGACGATCATAATGATGACACCCATCCAGAGGACGAGTGAGAGGCTCTGCGTCTGCGGGTTCTGGATGATGCTGAGCACCAGGATGAACAGCGCGATCGGCAGGAAGTACTCCGCGATGTGCCACCGGCCGTCGATGTAGTCGCGGGCGAAGCGGCGCACCGGGCCCTTGTCGCGGTACGGCAGGTACCGCTCGTCGCCGGTCGCCAGCGCCTGCCGCTGCTTGGCCAGCGCGGCGCGGCGCTCCTCCCGGGCCCGCCGGGCCGCCGCCTTACGGTCGGCCGGCGCCTTCACGACGCTGCGACGCTGCGCCTGGGCCTCACTCCGCTTGGGAGTGGGGCGGCCCTTGGGCGCCTGGGGGTCGCGCTGCTGCTTGGTCAGGTCCGGACTCGTCGGGGCGGGCGCGGCCTGCTCATCCTTGGAACGGCTTCGGAACACGGTCCCAAGAGTACGTGGCGGTGAGGCGTGGACCCACCCCGCGTGGGAACGATCCCACAACGGTGTGCGTCCTCCACTACGACTCAGGCGGGAGACGGCGGGTCGACGATCGTCCTGGAGAAGGAGAGCGCCGGGCCCCGGACGGTGCGGTAATGGAACCCGGACCCGTAGGCTGGGTCTGTAGAAGCCCGAGGCTGGACAGTCCATACGAAGGGGGCGCGCGAGGCCCATGAGCGGTGTCATGAAGCGGATGGGAATGATTTTCCGCGCGAAGGCCAACAAGGCCCTGGACCGGGCCGAGGACCCGCGCGAGACGCTGGACTACTCGTACCAGAAGCAGCTTGAGCTGTTGCAGAAGGTCCGCCGAGGCGTCGCCGACGTGGCCACCTCCCGCAAGCGGCTCGAACTCCAGCTCAACCAGCTCAACGGGCAGTCGAGCAAGTTGGAGGACCAGAGCAAGAAGGCGCTCGCGCTCGGCCGGGAGGACCTGGCCCGTGAGGCGCTGACCCGCCGCGCCGCGCTCCAGCAGCAGATCACCGACCTCCAGACCCAGCACCAGACGCTGCAGGGCGAGGAGGAGAAGCTCACGCTCGCGGCGCAGCGGCTCCAGGCCAAGGTCGACGCCTTCCGCACCAAGAAGGAGACGATCAAGGCGACGTACACCGCCGCCCAGGCGCAGACGCAGATCGGCGAGGCGTTCTCCGGCATCTCCGAGGAGATGGGGGACGTCGGCATGGCGATCCAGCGCGCCGAGGACAAGACCGCGCAGCTCCAGGCGCGTTCCGGCGCCATCGACGAGCTGCTGGCCTCGGGTGCGCTGGACGACCCGACCGGTACCGCGCGGGACGACATCTCCGCCGAGCTGGACCGCATCTCCGGCGGCACGGACGTGGAGCTGGAGATCCAGCGCATGAAGGCGGAGCTGGCCGGCAACGGCGGCCAGCAGCAGGCGATCGAGGGCAACAGCGGCGGGGCCCAGGGCCAGCAGTCGCAGGAAGCCCCCCGGTTCGACAAGCAGTGAAGCCCGCGGCTGACAACCCCTCGAGAAGGAGCGCAACGTGATCGTGAGGATCATGGGGGAAGGCCAGGTGAGGTTGGACGACAGCCACTTCGCCGAGCTGAACAAACTGGACGACGAGCTGCTCGCGGAGATGGAGAGCGGTGACGAGCCCGGCTTCCGGCGGACGCTCCAGGCGCTGCTGGACGCCGTGCACGAGCTGGGCACCCCGCTCCCGGAGGACACGCTCGAACCGTCCGAGCTGATCCTCCCGGACCGCGAGGCCACCATCGAGGAGGTCCGCGGGATGCTGAGCGAGGACGGTCTGATCCCGCTGGAGCCGTAGCCCGACCGGCGGCCGCCGGGGCCCCGCGCCCGCCGGCGGCCGCCGACAGGCGCACGCCCGGCCCGCCGGGCGGGGCACGCTCGCGCCGTGTCCGACGACTTCGCCCGCCCCGGAGGCTCCGGGGCGGGCGAAGTCGTCCGCGCGCGGGCGGGGTCCTTCGGGTGGACGCACCGGGCGGGGTCGCTACCGGCCGACCGGGGGGACAACGGGGACACTTCTGGACATGCCCCCGCACTCTCCGCATTCCCCGTCGCGTCGCCGCCCCTGTTCCCCGCCCGCCGACCGTACGCCGCGCGACCCGGAAGCACACCCGGCCGGGCGGCTGCTCACCGCGC
>NZ_WMLF01000205.1 GCF_014156695.1 Streptomyces durbertensis
CCATTCGCACACCCGCTTGACGCCACCCTCCCGGCCCCGCGCGACCCGCCTGGGCCCCGGTGCCTCCCCCGAGGCTCCCCGGGGCCGCGCGGGGGGGCGACCGGGCGGTCACGAGGACGCCGCCGAGAGCCGTACGGCGCCCCTCCTGTGGCGCCGCGCCCGCGCGCTGTGCAGGGTGGAGGCACGTCAACGCCCGCACCGGGCGGGCCACCGGGTACTTGCGCGATCCGCCCCGCACGTGTGGACTACGGCGAAGCACTGCCCCGTGTATCCGAGACATTCGCGTACACGCGGTCAGACGGGTACTTTCGCAACATGAACAGGAGGCAATCCGTGAGCGCGACCGCGGACCACGCGGAGGAGCGGACCAACCCTGCCGCCAGGCTGGGTATCCAGCCCGGACAGGTGGTCCAGGAGCTCGGTTACGACGAGGACACCGAGCAGTCACTTCGCGAGGGCATCGAGGCCATCACCGGCACCGAGCTGGTCGACGAGGACTACGACGATCTCGCCGACGCCGTCGTGCTGTGGTTCCGGGAGGATGACGGCGATCTGACGGACGCGCTGGTGGACGCCATCTCGCTGGTGGACGACGGCTCCCCGATCTGGCTGATGACGCCGAAGACCGGGCGCGACGGCTACGTCCAGCCGAGCGAGATCGGCGAGGCGGCACAGACCGCCGGCCTCCAGCAGACCAAGCCCTTCGCCGTCGGCAAGGACTGGACGGGCAGCCGCCTGGTCACCCCGAAGGCGAGCCGCGCCGGCAAGGCCTGAGCGCGTCGTCACACATCCGCCCGACGCCGGGCCGGCTCACCGCGAGCCGGCCCGGCGCACGCGTGGGCGGTCCTCCGGCCGGAATCCGCGGGGTCCGCTCCGGCGCCCCGCCGCCACGGCTTAGTGTGGGCCCGTCAGCCTGACCCCCAAACGGAGGGACCACACCCGATGGCCATCGAGGTCGGCACCAAGGCCCCGGATTTCGAGCTGCGCAACCAGCACGGCGAGTCCGTCCGTCTCTCGGACTTCCGCGGTGAGAAGAACGTCGTCCTGCTCTTCTACCCGTTCGCCTTCACCGGTGTGTGCACCGGCGAGCTGTGCGCGCTCCGCGACGAGCTTCCGACGTTCGTCAGCGACGACGTGCAGCTGCTCGCCGTCTCCTGCGACTCCCCGTTCTCGCTGCGGATCTTCGCCGAGCAGGAGAACCTCGGCTACCCGCTGCTGTCGGACTTCTGGCCGCACGGCGAGGCCGCCCGCGCCTACGGCGTCTTCGACGAGGAGAAGGGCTGCGCGGTCCGCGGCACCTTTGTCATCGACAAGGAGGGCCTGATCCGCTGGACGGTTGTCAACGGACTGCCGGACGCCCGCGACATCAACGACTACGTCAAGGCGCTCGAGCAGCTCTGATCCGGTTGCCGGGCGGCTCTGACCTGGGCTGCGGGGCCGATGTCACCCTCGCTCACGGGAACCGTCGACCGGGGTCGGCTCGTTGCTCCAGACGGCATCCGTAGCCAGTGGGCCGGCGTACACCGTCCGGCCGCACGTACACAGAAACGAATTTTGGAGGGACTCGTGGGAGTCAGCCTCAGCAAGGGCGGCAACGTCTCGCTGACCAAGGAAGCCCCGAACCTGACCGCCGTGCTCGTCGGTCTGGGCTGGGACTCGCGCACCACCACCGGTGCCGACTTCGACCTGGACGCCAGCGCCCTGCTGGCCGACGGGTCCGGCAAGGTCAACAAGGACCAGAACTTCGTGTTCTTCAACAACCTGAAGAGCCCGGACGGTTCGGTCGAGCACACCGGTGACAACCTCACCGGTGACGGCGACGGCGACGACGAGGTCATCAAGGTCAACCTGGCCGGCGTCCCGGCCGACGTCGAGAAGATCGTCTTCCCGGTCTCGATCTACGAGGCGGAGGCCCGGCAGCAGAGCTTCGGCCAGGTCCGCAACGCCTACATCCGCGTGGTGAACCAGGCCGACGGCAACGAGCTGGCCCGCTACGACCTCACCGAGG
Organism: Streptomyces durbertensis; assembly: GCF_014156695.1. GTDB lineage: Bacteria > Actinomycetota > Actinomycetes > Streptomycetales > Streptomycetaceae > Streptomyces > Streptomyces durbertensis. The sequence goes on from NZ_WMLF01000205.1 coordinate 2,009, forward strand.
ACGCCTCCACCGAGACCGCCATGGTCTTCGGTGAGCTGTACCGGCACGGCGCCGAGTGGAAGTTCCGGGCCATCGGCCAGGGCTACGCCTCCGGCCTGCGCGGCATCGCCCAGGACTTCGGCGTCAACGTCTGAAACCCCTGGCGCGGCCGATCGGCCGCACCTGATCACGGCAGCTTCCGGCGCCGCAGACTTCCGAGTTCGGGGGGTGTGCGGCGCCGGACGGCTTGGCAAGACTTGTCGCAGCAAACACCGGGCGCCAACACCGGGGAGAGGACCACGACATGGGTGTCACGCTCGCCAAGGGAGGCAACGTCTCCCTCTCGAAGGCCGCGCCGAACCTCACACGGGTGGAGATCGGTCTGGGCTGGCAGGCCCGCGCCACCACCGGAGCGGACTTCGACCTGGACGCGAGCGCGCTGCTGTGCGCCGGCGGCCGGGTCCTGGGAGACGAGTACTTCGTCTTCTACAACAACCTGAAGAGCCCCGACGGCTCGGTCGAGCACACCGGCGACGAACTCGTCGGCGGTTCCGGGGGCGGTGACGACGAGACGGTCCTGGTGGACCTCACCCTGGTCCCGCCACAGGTCGACAAGATCGTCTTCGCCGTCTCGATCCACGACGCGGACGCCAGGCGGCAGACCTTCGGACAGGTGACCAACGCCTACATCCGCGTGGTGAACCAGGCCGACGGCAACGAGCTGGCCCGCTACGACCTCACCGAGGACGCCTCCAGCGAGACCGCCATGCTCTTCGGCGAGCTGTACCGTTACGGGCAGGAGTGGAAGTTCCGCGCGGTGGGGCAGGGGTACGCTTCGGGGCTGCGTGGCATCGCCCTAGACTTCGGCGTCAACGTGGTCTGACGCCGCCACGAGACTGTGGTCCGGCCGCGCTGGGTGCGCGGGGGATCTCCATGAGAGAGATTGGGTAACCCAGTGGTTCTGAGAACCTTCGGCTGGTCCTTCGGCGTGACTGCCGCGGGACTCGCGGTAGCCGCTTACTTCTGGGGGTGGAAGGGGTTCGCCATCGTGGCGATCCTCTCCATCCTCGAGATCTCGCTGTCGTTCGACAACGCGGTGGTCAACGCCAGCATTCTGAAGAAGATGAACGCCTTCTGGCAGCGCATCTTCCTCACCATCGGCATCCTCATCGCCGTGTTCGGCATGCGCCTGGTCTTCCCGGTCGCGATCGTTGCGATCAGCGCCAAGGTCGGCCCCATCGAGGCCGTCCAGTTGGCGATGCAGGACAAGGACGCCTACCAGCAGATGGTCACCGACGCGCACGCCGGCATCGCGGCGTTCGGCGGCATGTTCCTGCTGATGATCTTCCTCAACTTCCTGTTCGACGAGCGTGAGCACAAGTGGGTGCCGTGGCTCGAGCGTCCGCTCGGCCGCCTGGGCAACGTCGACGGCCTCGCCGTCTGTGTCGCGCTGATCGCCCTGCTGGGCACCGCCGTTGTCATGGCGCCGCAGGCGCACATGTACGCCGGCACCGAGGACAAGTCCGCCACCGTGCTGCTCGCCGGTGTCGCCGGTCTTGTCACCTACCTCCTCGTCAACGGCCTCTCCGGCCACTTCGAGAACAAGCTGGAGGAGGACGAGGAGCGGGAGCACGAGCTGGAGGAGGCCGCCAAGGCGTCCGGCGACAAGCCGAAGAGCGCGGTGGGCCTGGCCGGAAAGGCCGCGTTCTTCCTCTTCCTCTACCTCGAGGTCCTGGACGCCTCGTTCTCCTTCGACGGTGTCATCGGCGCCTTCGCCATCACCAACGACATCTTCTGGATGGCGCTCGGCCTCGGTATCGGCGCGATGTACGTGCGTTCGCTCACCGTCTACCTGGTCCGCGAGGGCACCCTGGACGACTACGTCTACCTGGAGCACGGCGCGCACTACGCCATCGGCGCCCTCGCCATGATCCTGCTGGTGACCGTCCGTTGGGAGATCCACGAGGTCATCACCGGCCTGCTGGGCGTCGCGCTGATCGGACTCTCCTTCCTCTCCTCGGTCCGGCACAACCGCCTGAGCGGCGGCGACGGCGAGGACGACGAGGGGGAGAAGGAGCCACCGGCGGCGGTCCTGACAACAAAGGCCTGAACGTCCGTTATGTGAACACCGGGCAAAAACGTGTGTCACATCGGCCCGTATGCGGAACGCTGAACTGCGGGGCGGCTGTGGTGCGCACCGGGAGGCGACTCCCGGGCGCGGACCCCGGCCGCCCCGTGGCGGTTTCCGGTACGGGAAGACGGGATTGGGGGCACACACATGGTCTCCCTGTGGGAGCACCTTCGCACCGGTGGCGGCACCCGGGGTCAGAGCTTCGACATGCTCGGCTCGGGTCACTCCACCGAACTCACCAAGCGCAACCCGACCCTCTCGCTCACCAAACAGGGCGCGGCGGCCGGCACCATGAGGGTCAACCTCAGCTGGCAGATGCGCACCCCCGACCTCAACGAGCGCCAGCGCCGACGCGGTTCGCTCCGCCACCCGCTGCAGATGCTCAAGCCCCAGCCCATCAGCGGCCACACCCAGGGCATGGTCAACGTCGACCTCGACCTGGCGTGCATGTACGAACTGGCCGACGGGACCAAGGGGGTCGTCCAGCCGCTGGGCGAGCTGCTCGGCAGCATGAACGAGCCGCCCTACATCAAGCTCACCGGTGACGACCGCTTCGGCTCCGGCTCCGGCGAGACCCTGTACGTCAACCTCGACCAGGCAGACAAGATCAAACGGTTGCTGGTCTTCGTCTACGTCTACGACAGCACGCCCGCCTTCGAACGCACCAACGCCATCGTCACGCTCGTGCCGAGCAACGGCCCGCAGATCGAGGTCCGGCTCACCGAACGGGCCCCGGAGGCCCGGTCCGTGGCGGTCCTGCTCATCGAGCACGACAAGGACGAACTTGTCGTGCGCCGCGAGGTCCGCTACGTCTACGGGTACCAGGCCGACCTCGACCGGCTCTACGGCTGGGGCATGACCTGGGGCCGGGGCTACAAGTAACCGGCCCGACGCGACGGCCCCGCCGTCAGCGGCCGACGAACTGCGGACCCTGCGGCGGCAGCGTGAACGCCGGGTCCGGCTGCGGCGGATAGCCGTACGCGGGCCCGGCCGGCTGGGCCGGCGGGTACCCGTACGCCGGACCGGGCGGCCGGGCCGGCGGGTGCGGGTAGCCGTACCCCGCCACCGGCGCGGCCACCGTCGGCTGCGGCGGCTCGGGCGAGAGCGGCTGCGGCGGCTCCGGCGGGGGCGGGGGAGGCGTCGGCACCGGGTCGGGCGCGGGCGTCGGCTCCGGCTTGGGGCGCGGCTCCGGACGCGGCACGGGCACCGGCTCCGGGTCGGGGAGGTCCGGCTCCGGCGGAGGCGGCGGCACCGTCTCCTCCTCGGCCGCACGCGGCTCCGGAACCCCGGCCGGCGGCTCTCCGGCCGTCGCGTCGTCGGCCTCCGGCGAGTCGTCGACCGAGACGCCGTACTCGGTGGCCAGCCCCACCAGCCCGCTGGTGTAGCCCTGACCGAGCGCGCGGAACTTCCAACCGTCCCCGCGCCGGTACAGCTCACCGCAGATCAGCGCGGTCTCCTCGCCGGTCTCCGGCTCCATGTCGAACAGCGCGATGGTCTCGCCACCGGCGGCGTCCCGCAGCAGCAGCCGCAGACCGCCCGGCACCTGGGCGAACGTGCCGCCGTCGGCGGAGGCGGTCAGCAGCACACGCTCCACCGAGGCGTCGAGACCGGCCAGATCGGCCTCCACGGTGTCCGCGAGGCCCTCCGGCTCCCTGGTCTTCGCCAGGTGCCTGACCAGCCCCGACGGATGGCGCGGCTGGTTGTAGAAGACGAAGTCGGCGTCACCGCGCACCCGGTCGCCGGGCCCCAGCAGCAGCGCGGAGGCGTCGACGTCGGGCACGCCGGGACCTTCGGACCAGCGCAGCACCGCGCGCACGGCTGACGCGTACAGCTGGATGTTCGATCCCTTGGTCATCGCGTGCGTCATGGCTGACATCCTGCCTCCTCCACCGCGCGTCGACAACGCGGGACGGCCGACCGGGCCACCGGGAGCCGGCGACGCAACCGGGGCACGGTGGTGACACGACGGTTACAGCCGCTTCACCACACTTTCCACGACGGGTGGGACAACCGCTCGTAGCTCGCACGTACGATTGCCGGTCGGAACTCACCGGCACACGCGGGTCGCAGCCACACAGAAGGAAACGGGGGTGCCATGCGCCATTTCCGGCACATCGGGCCAGACGCGCGGCAGGCTCTCTTCCACCGCCAACCCGGCGAGTTCACCGCCGACTCCCCGGCCCGGACCCTGTCCGTGGCCCTGGGCGCCACCCTCTACAGCCCGGCGACCCGCCCCCACCTCGCCGCCGACATCACCAAGCAGGCCGCGACCCGGGGCGTCGTCTCCATGGTGCTGTGCCTGGAGGACTCCATCGCCGACGCCGACGTCGACGCGGCCGAGGACAACCTGGTCCGCCAGTTCGCCGAACTCGCCGCCGGCACCGACGGGCGCACCGAGCTGCCGCTGCTGTTCGTCCGGGTCCGCGAACCCGCCCAGATCACCTCCCTCACCGGCCGGCTCGGCGACAACGCCCGACTGCTCAGCGGCTTTGTCCTGCCGAAGTTCACCGAGGACCGCGGCCTGCCGTTCCTGGAGGCGCTGACCGCCGCCGAGGCCACCGCCGGACGCCGGCTGTACGCCATGCCCGTGCTGGAGTCCCCCGAACTGCTCTACCTGGAGACCCGCGCCGAAACCCTGGCCGGCATCCGGCGCGCCGTCACCAAGTACCGCGACAACGTCCTCGCGCTGCGGCTGGGCGTCACCGACTTCTGCTCCGCCTACGGGCTGCGCCGCACCCCGGACATGACCGCCTACGACGTCAAGCTCGTCGCCACCGTCATCGCCGACGTCGTCAACGTCCTCGGCCGGCACGACGGCAGCGGCCTCACCGTCACCGGGCCCGTGTGGGAGTACTTCCGCCCCCAGCAGCGCATGTTCAAGCCGCAGCTTCGCCGCAGCCCCTTCCTCGCCGGCGGCGCCGACGAACTCCGGGCCGAACTCATCGAGCAGGACATGGACGGCCTGCTGCGCGAGACCCAGCTCGACCGGGTCAACGGCCTGCTCGGCAAGACCTGCATCCACCCCAGCCACGTGGCGCCCGTCCACGCGCTGTCGGTCGTCAGCCACGAGGAGTACAGCGACGCCACCGACATACTCCGCCCCGAACGCGGAGGCGGCGGCGTCCTGCGATCCGTGTACACCAACAAGATGAACGAGGTGAAGCCCCACCGGGCCTGGGCGGAACGCACTCTGCTCAGGGCCGAGGTCTTCGGAGTCGCACGCGAGGACGTGGACTTCGTCGACCTGCTGGCGGCGAGCCTCGTATGAGCGAACGAGTGAGCGGCGTGACACACAGTCAGCACATCCCAGCGGCGCCCGGCGAGAGGGCCACCGTGCCCGCGCAGCGGCCCGCCGACCCCGCCGGCACCTGGACCGGGCGGTGGGTCGCCGACCGACTCGGCGTCGACCTCGCCGGCCAGGGCCTGCGGGACCTCCTCGGCCTCGCCGTCCGCCGCAACCCCCGGCGCGCCCACCTCCTCGTCTCCGACGTGCTCGGCAAGCACGTGCCGCAGCTCCCCGACGTCGTCTACGGCGCCGGCCTCGGCCTCGGCCACCGGGTACGGGACCTGCTCGGCGACACCGACGGCGCCCGGGCCGTTGTCATCGGCTACGCCGAGACCGCCACCGGCCTCGGCCAGTGCGTCGCCGACGGCATGGGCGCCGCCGACCACCTGCACTCCACCCGGCGGCCCGTGCCCGGCGCCCGGCGGGCCGGCGGCTTCGAGGAGGAGCACTCCCACCACACCTCCCACCTGCTGCTCCCCGAGGACCCGCGACTCCTCACCGGCGACGGCCCCCTCGTCCTCGTCGACGACGAACTCTCCACCGGCCGCACCGTGCGCAACACCCTCGCCGCCCTGCACCACGCCAACCCGCGGGAGCGCTACGTCGTCGCCACCCTCGTCGACCTGCGCTCCGAGACCGACCGTGCCGACCTCGCCAAGTTCGCCGCCGAACTCGGCGCCCGCGTCGACGTCGTCGCGCTCGCCACCGGCAGCGTGACCCTCCCCGACGACGTACTCGCACGCGGCGCCGCACTCGTAGCCGCCCAGCCCGAGCCGCCCACCGCACCACCCGGCGACCCGGCCACCGCGCACCGCGTCGACCTCGGCTGGCCCGTCGGCCTCCCCGACGGCGGCCGGCACGGCTTCACCCCCGCCCACCGGGCCCGGCTGGAAGCCGCCCTGCCCGCGATGGCCGACCGCCTCGCCGCCGCCCTGCCCGCCGGCGCCCGCCGCGTGCTCGTCCTCGGGACCGAGGAACTGATGTACACCCCGCTGCGGCTCGCCGACGCCCTCACCGGCGCCACCACCGCCGAGGTGCGCTTCTCCACCACCACCCGCTCACCCGTCCTCGCCGTCGACGACCCCGGGTACGCCATCCGCACCCGCCTCGCCTTCCCCGCCCACGACCGGCCCGCCGACGGCCCCGGCACCCGCTACGCCTACAACGTCAGCCCCGCCGCCGACGGCTCGCCGTTCGACGCCGTCGTCGTCGTCACCGACTCCACCGGCGACACCCCCGAACTCCACGCCCCCGACGGCCTGCTCGCCCACCTGGCCGCCCACACCGGCCGCGTGCTGCTCGCCGCCGTCCCGTCCTGGCTGCCGCTCCCCACCCCGCTCGGCGGACCCGGCTTCTCCTCCTACACCGCCGACGAGTGCCGCTGGCTGCTCCAGGACCTCTCCGACGTCCGGCTGGAGGCGCCCACCGAGGAGCGCGAGGAGGCCATCCAGAACGGCGGCGCCCACTACGCCGAGTCCCTGCCCGTCGAGTACCAGCCCAGCGCCGACTACCAGCGCCTCTTCCAGAGCGCACTCGACGCCGCGGCCGACCGCATCGCCCGCGCGGTCGGCGCGGTCACCGAGACCGTGCTCGCCGAACGCGGCGACGAGGGCCGCCCCCCGGTCCTCGTCTCCCTCGCCCGCGCCGGCACACCCGTCGGCGTCCTGATGCGCCGCTGGGCGCTCGCCCGGCACGGCGTCGAACTCCCGCACTACGCCCTGTCCATCGTGCGCGGCCGGGGCATCGACACCACCGCCCTGCGCTGGCTCGCCGCCCACCACAACCCCGCCGACGTCGTCTTCGTCGACGGCGTCCGCACACCGTTCGGCAAGGCGGGCCCCAAGGGCATCTACCACGAGACCCGTGCCGACGATCTGGTCGTCAAGTGCATCCGCGAGCTGCTGCGTCGCAACCCCG
>NZ_WMLF01000206.1 GCF_014156695.1 Streptomyces durbertensis
GCTCCGGCCGGTCGGGGACCCGCACCACGGGCGGGCCGGGCGTCGGCGGGGGACTGGGAGGCGGCGCGCTCGGCGCCGAGGGCGTCGGGGTCGGCGTCGGCGTGACAGCCGGTGGCGGTGCTTCCGCCGGCCGCGGCACCAGTACCTCGGGCGCGGGGGGAGCCGGCTCCGGCTCGGCCGCCGGAGCGGACGGCGCCACCGACGGCCTCGCCTGGGGCGGCGCGTCCGGCTTCGGACTGCCGGCGAGCGCCAGCACCAGGGCCGTGGCGGCGGCGGCCGCCGCCACCGCGCTCGCGGCGATACCCGCCTTGGCCGGCGCGCCCAACCCCTCCGAGACGGCACCCGCGCCCGCGCCCGACTTGCCGCTCGCGGCGGCCGCCGACCCGGCGGCCAGCCCGGCCCCGGCGCCCCCCAGCACTCCGCCGGCGGCCTTGACCGCGTAGGTGGCGGCGAACCAACCGATGACGGCGACCGGCAGCAGCGCGCCGAGCCGTTCGTTGACGTCCTTGACCTCCAGCGCCGCCGTACGGCACCGCGCGCACTCCTCGAGGTGCTTGCGCAGGCCCCGCTCCGCCCGCGTCCGCAGACCGCCCCTGGCGTAGGCGCCGAGCCGGTCGGCGTACCTGGCGCAGTCGCCGCCGGACGTGAGCGACTGGCTGACGTGCGCCTGGAGGTAGGCCTGCTTGAGGCCCTCCCGAGCCCGGTGGGCGAGCACGGCGGTGGCGTTGGCGGTCAGGCCGAGGATCGGGGCGACGTCCCGAGGCGACGTCTCCTCCACCGTGGTGTGCCAGAGCACCGCCTGCCAGCGCTCCGGCAGCGTCCGGAACGCCTGGACCACCATCGACTGCTCGGCCTCGTGCATGGCGCGGACGTCGGCGCCGAGCTCGACGGTGTCCTCGCCGCCCGCCGGACCTCCCACCGCGGAGACGGCAAAAAGCGCGAAGTCCTCCACCAACTGCTCGCGTTTGGCGCTCCTGGACCACGCCGCCGCCGCGTGCCGCACCGAAGTGAGCAGGTAGGCGCGCACCGCGGTGGTGGGCCCCTTGCCGCGCTGCACGGCCTGCAGCGTTCGGGCGAACACCTCGTTGGTGAGGTCGTCGGCCGTGTCGCTGTCGCGGCAGCACGTCCGGGCGTAGCGCCGCACGGCGTCCGCGTGCCGCCGGTACAACTCCTCGTAGGCCTCGGTGTCACCGGCGCGGATGAGGGAGACCAGCTCGGCGTCGCCGACGGGCTCCTCGTCGCTCTCCGTCCCCCCGCCGGCGGGAGGCCGCCCGCCGCCGGGCGACCGGACGGCGCGCTGCGGCGGCACCGACACGGCTGTCCGTCCGCCACCGGCCTGGCCCGGCACCTTCGGCGCCGTGGCGGCGGCCGGCTCGGGCCGTCCGGCATCCTGCTCCGCCGGGGCCACGCCCCGCTCCGCCTCGGACGTGTCCGCGGCGCGCGGCTCGTCCTGGCCCTCAACACCCATCGCGGAAGCCCCCGCTGCACGCTGTCGCCGCCAAGTACCGGGAAAGACTGCCACAACTCGGGCCCCGAAGGGACGGGCCGGCGACCGCAACCACCCATCCGGGGAGTTGACGGCGCCGGCCGCGCTGACGCCCCGCCGTCGCGGCGCCGGGCCGCCACCGGTCGCCCACCTGGCACTTCACACCGCGTACCGGCCCTACAGCGGCACGGAGGAGGTCAGCGGGCGCGCAACCCTTCGAGCAGGATGTCGAGAAGCCTGTCGGAGGCGACGGCCCCCTGCCCGGCGTCCTGGAACGTCGGAGCGGAGGTGGCTATCACCAGCAGGACGTCGGCGACGGTCACGTCCTCACGCAGCTCGCCGGCCGCCCGAGCCCGGTCGACCAGCTGCCCGACCACGCTGAGCAGTTCGCCGGCCTCCCGGCCGCCGGCCACCGAGTCGGCCGTCGGCACCGCCGCCGCGGCGCGCGGGGCCGGCGCCGTACGCTGCCGGGGGACGACGTCCAGGAAGCCACCCGGCTCACGCCCGGATACACCGGCCTCGGGCTCCTCGGCGGCGCGCGGTGCCACGAGCACGCTCGGCGGCAGCAGCCGCCCCGCGCCAGAGGCGACGGAGGTGCGCAGGAAGCGGGCGAGCGCCGGCCACGCCTCGCCTTCCCACTCGAGCGCCGTCCGTGCCTGCTCGGCCAGCCGGGCCGTCTCCTCCCTGGCTATCCGCCGCACGAGCACTTCCTTGCTCGGGAAGCGGCGGTACACCGTGCCGACGCCCACCCGGGCCCGCCGGGCGACGTCCTCCATCGGCGCGCCGTAGCCGGACTCGCCGAAGACCTCCCTGGCCGCGCGCAGCACGTGCTCCAGATTGCGCTGGGCGTCCACCCGCAGCGGTGCCGGACGGGCCGCGCCGCGCTCCGCGTCCGCCGTGGCGGCGTCCGGCGCGCTGTCGGAACCGGCCGGCCGCTCGACGACGACGGCCGCGCCCTGCCCGTACGTCGCACCGCCGGGCTGGCCGTACTCGTGCGCCGGCCTGGAGGGGCGGGCCTGGCGGAGATGGGCATGGTCAAGACCTTGAACACGCATGTGTATTCCCCCGGTTGTTCATCTCGTCTCCCCCCGGAGACTCCCCGTTTGGCGTCCGCTCGTGCGGGCCGGTCACCCGCCGCCGGACTCACCTCGAACATAGTTGAGCCGTGGTCACGAGTGAAGGGGGTTGGTTGAGCACTGAGTGACCCCCGATCGGAGCACTCCCCCCTTCTGCCCGGGATCTACCCCCTGTCCCGCTCATCCATACCCGTGGTGACCTGCGTCTTTCGTGCGCCGACCACTCCAACGGGCTAAGCGGAGCAATACCTTCCCCCGTTCACACAATTCCTTGCGACCTGTGGACAAACGGCCGTCACGGAGTGCGTCATGGACGGGTGACGGACGGACAGGAGCCAACGACGCCCCAGCCGGCAGCCGGCCGACCGACCCGCATCGTGGTGGTCGGCGGCGGCTACGTCGGCATGTACACCGCTCTCCGGCTCCAGAAGAAACTCAGGGCCGAGCTGAAGCGCGCCCACGCCCACCTCGCCCGGACCGACGACGAAAACATCACTCCTTCGGGTGGTCCTTCGAGCGGTTACCCGAGCGGGACGGAGGGCAGCAGAAGAGAGGGAAGCCGGGAGGAGGCCGCCGGCCGTCTCCCGGGCCGCCCCGAGGGCGACCCCCTCCGGGGCCCGTCCGACACCGCCCGGTACGGCGTGGAGATCGTCGTCGTCAGCCCCGAGCCCTACATGACGTACCAGCCGTTCCTGCCGGAGGCGGGCGCGGGCTCGATCTCGCCCCGGCACGTGGTCGTGCCCCTGCGCCGCGTACTGCCGCACTGCCGAATCGTCGTCGGTGAGGCCAAACGGGTCGACCACGCGCGTCGTGTCGTCGCCGTCCGCACCATCGCCGCCGACGAGGGCTCCCGCACCACGCGTCGACCGACCGACCCGGCACGCGCCCCCGGGCCGGAGAAGCCGGACGCGGAGGCACCGGCGCGCGCCACCGACGCGTCCGAGGCCGCCGGCAGCCCCGCACCCGGCGACCTGGAGATCGGCTACGACGAACTCGTGCTGGCGCCCGGCTCGGTGTCGCGCACCCTCCCCGTCCCCGGCCTGGCGGACCACGGCATCGGCTTCAAGACCGTCGAGGAGGCGATCGGCCTTCGCAACCACGTGCTGGAGCAGCTCGACATCGCCTCCTCCACCCGGAACCCCGAGATCCGCGACGCCGCGCTCACGTTCGTCTTCGTCGGGGGCGGCTACGCGGGCGTGGAGGCGTTGGCCGAGCTGGAGGACATGGCCCGCTACGCCTGCCGCTACTACCACAACCTCCGCCCGGAAGAGCAGAAGTGGATCCTCGTCGAGGCCACTGACCGGATCCTGCCGGAAGTGGGCGAGGAGATGGGCCGGTACGCGGTGCGGGAGCTACGCGGCCGCAAGATCGACGTCCGGTTGCAGACACGGTTGGAGTCGTGCGAGGACCGGGTCGCCGTGCTCAGCGACGGCTCCCGGCACCCGTGCCGCACGCTGGTGTGGACGGCCGGAGTGAAGCCGAGCCCCCTGCTCGCCGCCACCGGCCTCCCGCTCGACGAACGCGGCCGGCTGCGCTGCGACGCCACGCTGCGCGTCGAGGGCGCCGCACACGCGTGGGCCGCGGGAGACGCCGCCGCCGTGCCCGACCTCACCGCCGACGAACCGGGCGTCGAGTGCGCGCCCAACGCGCAACACGCCGTCCGCCAGGCGCGGCTGCTCGGCGACAACCTCGCCGCCGCGCTGCGCGGCCGACCGCTGCACGAGTACCGGCACTCCTACGCCGGATCCGTGGCGTCCCTGGGGCTGCACAAAGGGGTCGCCCGCGTATACGGTCGCAAGCTCAAGGGATACCCCGCCTGGCTGATGCACCGCGTCTACCACCTCAGCCGAGTCCCGACGGTCAACCGCAAGACGAGGGTGCTCGCCGAGTGGACGCTCGCCGGCTTCTTCAAGCGGGAGATCGTCTCCCTCGGCTCGCTGGAACACCCGCGCGCCGAATTCGAGATGGCGGCCGGCGGCGGGCCCCGCAGCGAGGAGCGCTGACGGATGTCACCACCGTCCGTCACACTGGACATGTGACCATGGGTGCGGCGATCACCGCGAAGAGTGACCGCCAAAGGGTCACCGACCGTAGTGAAGGTCGCCACCCAGGCCGTGCCGCCGATGCGCGCAAGCCACCGGCGGCAACCGCAGAGACACAGCAGAATCGGATCTGAACCGCAGTGAACTTCACGCGCTGGAGCGCCCGTCTGCCCGGCACGCAGCGACGCACCGCCGCCCTGCGGGCCGCGAGGCGGTCCGCAGGGCCCGCGCCGTCCGCGACCTCGGCCGACGGCCGACCCCGCGAGGAAGGCCGGCCCGACGCGGCGCCGGGGGCGCCTGACGCCGCGGACGCCGGCGCGGCCGAGCGGACTCCAGGCGCCGAGCGGACCCCGGGCCCCGAACAGACCCCGGACGCGGAGCGGGAGCCGGCCGCCGGGCGGGCTTCGAAGGCCGGACGGGAGGTGCCCGCCGCCCGCGCGGAGGCCGCCCCCGACGCGCCCGCCGACGGCCGGGACGTCCCCCGGAGCCTGGACGCCCTGTCCGTCCACGAGTTGCTGGGGCAGGTACCCGCCCCCTTTGTCATCGTGCGCGGCCCGGAACACCGCGTCGCCTACGTCAACGACGCGTACGCCGCGGCCTTCGGCGTGCGCTCCTGCGGCGGACCGGCCAGAGAGGTCCTGCCCGAGCTGGTGGAGCTCGGTCTCCTGCCGCTGATGGACCAGGTGCTGCGCAGCGCCAAGCCTCGCACGGTCAAGGCCCGCCGCACCGGGCACGGTGACCGCGTCGGCTACTACACCTTCACCTGCGCGCCCATCGACCTCGGCCCCCGCGCGCAGCGTCCGGACGGCCGCCGGCGACCGGGTCGGGGTCGGGACTCCCGGGCGAACGAGCGCGGTGTGCTCGTCTTCGCCGCGGAGGTGACGGACCAGGTCGAGTCCACCGAGAGGCTGCGGGCCAGCGAGGCACGGCAGCGGGCCGCCGCCGTCACCCTGCAACGCAGCCTGCTCCCGCAGGAACTGGAGCAGCCGGACGACCTGCGGGTCGCCGCGACCTACCAGCCGGGCGGCGAGGACGCGGCCGTCGGCGGCGACTGGTACGACGTGATCACGCTGGGCGCCGGCCGAACGGCGCTGGTCATCGGGGACGTCATGGGACGCGGCGTGCGGGCGGCCGCCGTCATGGGCCAGCTCCGCACCGCCGTGCGCGCCTACGCGCGCCTCGACCTGCCCCCGCACGAGGTGCTGCAACTGCTCGACGGGCTCGCCGCGGAGATCGACTCCAGCCAGATCGCCACCTGCGTCTACGCCGTCCACGACCCCAGCGAGGGGCGGCTGAGCTACGCCTCCGCGGGCCACCTGCCCATCCTCGTCCGTGAGGCCGACGGCACGGTCCACCGGGCCGAGGAGCCGACCGGCCCGCCGCTCGGCACCGGCGGCTGGCTGCACACCTCCGGCTCGGTGCCGTTCGGCGAGGGCGGCACCGCCGTCCTCTACACGGACGGCCTCGTCGAGCGACGGGACGCGGACATCGACGAGGGCGTCGCCGCCCTGGAGCGGGCCTTCGCCGGCTCGAGCGGCCCGCCCGAGATCATCTGCGACCGCCTCCAGCGGGCCATGGGCATCACCGCCGACCACGACGACGACCTCGCCATCCTGGTCTTCCAGCACCCGGCCCGCACCGGTGGCGACGCCGAACTCTTCCGGAACGCCGCCCTCGAACTGCTCGGCGGGACCGAGGCGGCGCCGCGCGCCCGGGCCTTCGCCTCCGGTGTGCTGACCTCCTGGCGCTTCCCGCGCGAGCTGCACGACCTCGGCGTCCTCGCCGCCAGCGAACTGGTCGCCAACTCGCTCCAGCACGGCACGCCGCCGATGCGGCTGCGGCTGCGGCGAACAGACCGGCGGCTCATCGTGGAGGTCACCGACGGCGACGACCACCTGCCGCGCCGCCGGCGGGCCGAACCGGCGGACGAGTCGGGGCGCGGCATCGCGATCGTCGCGACGATCGCCTCCTCGTGGGGCACCCGCCGGACACCCGGCGGCGGCAAGGCCGTGTGGTGCGAGTTCGCCCTGCCGACGGGCCCACCCGCCACCGGGCGAGCCTGAGGGCGGACCCGGCCGCCCCCGACGGGCCGGCGCTGAGGCCGACCCGTCGCCGCGCCGGGGCCCCCGACGTCAGCCGACCGGAGCGGCGGCCGGCGTCGCGGCAACCGCCTCGCGCTCCGCGGGGCGCCCCTCGTCCTCGGCCCGCTCCTCGCTCCCCGCGGCGCCGTCTCCACCACGTCGGACGACACGCGAGGTCCGCAGGCTCGGGTTGTCCTGCTCCGGCCGCAACCTGCGGCCGAGCAGCAGCGCGAGCACCGTGACGCCGAGCGAGCAGCCGGTCAGCAGCACGATGTACGCCGCGTACGCGCCCTGGGCCGCCATCAGCCCGCCCACGGCGGGGCCGACCGACACACCGAGCTGCTTGACCAGTGCGAACGCCGAGTTGTACTGGCCGACCATCCGCGCCGGCGCGAGGTCGGCGACCAGCGGGGCCACCGTCGGGGAGAGCATGGCCTCACCGACGCCGAACAGCGCGTACGTCGCGATGAGCAGCGCGGTCGCCACCGCCTGCGCGTGCGGCACCAGCCCCGAGACGCCGGCGGCAAGCCACGCGACGGTCCAGATCAGGCCCACCAGCGCGATCACCCGGCTGCGCCGCCTGCCGTCGACGAGGCGCAGCACGACAAACTGCGTCAGCACGATCATGGCGGTGTTCGCGAACAGCGCCAGGCCGAGCGTGGACGTCGAGATGCCCGTCACCTCGACCCCGTACGCCGCGAGCCCCGACTCGAACTGGCCGTAGCAGGCGAAGAAGAGGACAAAGCCCAGCACGCAGAGCAGCACCATCGGACGGTCGGACAGCAGTCGCCGCCAGCCGTCGCCCGAGCCCTGCCCTGAGGCGCCCGCCGAACCGGTGGCGGCCTCGACCAGCACCTGCTCGCCGCCCGCGGTACGGGGCAGCCGCACCGTCAGCAGCACGCCCGCGAGCACGAGGAACATGACCGCCTCGACGGAGAAGAGCAGCGTGAAGCTCGACGCCCGGTGCTCGTCGACGAGCAGCCCGCCGAGCAGACCACCCAGCCCCATGCCGAGATTGTTCAGGAAGAACTGCGTGGCGAACGCACGCGCCCGGGTGGTCGTGGTCGAGCACCAGACGATCATCGTCGCCAGGCCGGGCTGCAGCACCGCGATGCCGGCGCCCATCAACGCGGCGGAGGCCATCACGGTCGGGGTGGTCCCGGACATGCCGAAACCGAGCGCGCCCACCGCGGCCGCCGCCGTACCGACCAGCGCCACGGGCAGCGGCCCGCGTCGGTCGATGACCCGACCGACAAAGGGCAGCACAAAGAGCGCGGCGGCGGCGAAGGCGGCGAGCACGGCACCCGCCGTGCCCGCCCCCAGTTCCCGCACGTTCGCCACGTAGACGAAGAGGTACGGAACCGTGAAGCCGCTTCCGAACGCGCTCAACGCGTTCCCGAGCTGGATCCGGCGCAGCTGTGCGCCCATCGCGGTGTTCAACACTCACCTTCCCCTGGTCAGGCCCAGCCCTCAGCCGCCTGTCGTCGCACGGAGCACAGCCCTGGCGGATGGCGCTGGGCCCGCCAGGGCTGTGGGTGGAGCAAGGGCTGAGAGCTGAAGACTTCAACTCTAAACTTCGAAGCTAAAGAGTACACAAGGCAAGGCTTCGATGCTAATCAGTACCGTGCGATACTCCCCGCATGCCTGACCCCCAGCCGTCCCTCGACGAGCAGATCGCCATCTACCAGCGCGAGTACCGCGACCTCGACCCCCAGGTCGAACGCGTCGTCAACGCGCTCAGCCGGCTCGACCGGCGGATGAGCGTCGCCTACGGCCGGCAGCTCGCCACCCTGGGCCTGAGCGGAGCCGAGTGGGAGGTGCTGAAGGAGCTGGTGATGGTCGGCAGCCCGTACCAACTGTGGCCCGGCACCATCGCCAAGCGGCTCGGCCTCACCCCGGCCGCCATGACACACCGCATCGACCGGATGCTCGCCGCCGGACTCGTGACCCGCGAGAGGGACGAGGAGAACCGGGTCCGGGTGATCGTCGGTCTCACCGACGAGGGCCGCGAGAAGTGGCTGCAGGTGATGCGCCAGGCCTCCGCCTTTGAGGAGTACCTGCTCCAGGACCTCAACAACGAGGAGCGCGCCCAGCTCGGCGACCTCCTGATCCGCCTGCTCGACAGGGTCTCCACCCACCTCGACTGACGGCGCCCACCCCGACTTCCGCCCCGCTGGGGCAGGGGTTGACACGGGGGTCCTGGATCCGTAGTGTTCTCCGGGTTGCCAGCGAGCCGGTAGGTTCCGCTGGTAGCGCTTCTGCCACGTCCGGTGGCGACCACTACTCTGCACGATCTTCCCCTCGCGGGGGCTTGTTCGGCATGCCCGAATTGGCTTTCGAAGGCTCGATTTTGAGCCGGGCGGGAAATCCTCTAAAGTAGTGATCACGCCGGAAGGCGGCCCCGCCGACAGGGGAATCGGATTGCGAATCCGGGCCGGAAACGGAACGGAAAAGAGTCTGATAGAGTCGGAAACACCGAAGGGAAGCGCCCGGAGGAAGCCCGGAAGGGAATCCGAAGGAAGCGTCCGTTCCTTGAGAACTCAACAGTGTGCCAAAAGTCAACGCCAGATATGTTGATACCCCGTCCATCCCACGATG
>NZ_WMLF01000207.1 GCF_014156695.1 Streptomyces durbertensis
GCGTTACCGTTGACGGGTGGACAAGAGGCAGGTAGTAGGTTCGTGGCTTTCCGGTCCCCGCGCGGCGGCCGAGCAGATGGGCGTCGACTTCGGTTACCGGGGCGAGCGGCTGGGGCTGCCGGAGAGCGGACCGGGCTCGGTGGCGTCTGTGGGCCGGCGGTTCGCCGCGGTGTTCATCGACTGGTTCCTGTGCCTGATCATCGCGTTCGGTCTGCTGAGCGCCGGCGACTCCCGCTCCACGAGCAACTGGGCGCTGGTGGTGTTCGGCGTGATGACGTTCCTGATGGTCGGCACGCTCGGCTTCACGCCCGGGAAGCGCATGCTGGGGCTGCGGGTGATCGGGGTGGACGGCGGCCGGCTGACCGTGCCGCGGGTGGCGGTGCGGACGGCGCTGCTGCTGCTGGTGATCCCGGCGCTGGTGTGGGACCGGGACACGCGCGGTCTGCACGACCGGGTGTCCGGCGCGGTCCAGATCCGTTTCTAGGGGTCCGCTTCTGGGAAGCGGGGGTGCTCCGTCGGGAAGCGGGCGGGGGCGTGGGCGCCCCGCGCACCACCCTTCTGCCGGCGCGATCCCTTTCTGCTGTCCCGCTGCGCCTTCGGATGAGTCGTCGCCGTCCCGTTGCGGGCGGCGACGGTTGTTGCGGGCGCTGCCGTGGGGGCCGCGCTGGCCCGCCCGGCGAATGTGTCGGACGCGGGGGACGGGAGATCGTGGCGTCCGCACGCCGTGGGGCCTCGGGCCCCTGAGGATCGGCATGTCGCCCATCAGGTCGGCACGGGTGAGCGGTGGGCGGTAGTACGAGCGGGTCGCCGCGCTGCCGCGGGGGGCGTGGGTTGTGTACAAAGCGGTGGGGGCCGGGTGTGAGTGGTGTCACTCGACCCGGCCCCCACCGCTGCGAGAAGGGGTGTGTGCGGCGGTTGCCGCGTGTCAGCGGGGCGGCGCCTTCGGCATGCGCATGCCCTTGGGCATCGGGCCCTTGGGGATCGGCATGTTGCTCATCAGGTCGCCGACGGCCCGGAGGCGGTCGTTCACCTCGGTGACCTGGCCGCCGACCAGGACGCGCGGCTTCTTGATGATGGTGGCGCGCAGCTTGCGCAGCGGCACCTGGTCGTCGCCGTTGCCCACGACGACGGTGTGCACCGGGATGTCGCCGAGCAGCCTGGCCATTTTTTTCTTCTCGGCCGCCAGGAGGCCGCGCAGCCGGTTGGGGTTGCCCTCGGCCACGAGGACGACGCCCGGCTTGCCGACGACGCGGTGGACGACGTCCTGGCTGCGGTTGATGGCCACCGCCGGGGTGACGTTCCAGCCGCGGCCGATCCGGTCGAGTACCGCCGCCGCGGCGCCCGGCTGGCCTTCCATCTGGCCGAAGGCGGCACGTTCGGCGCGGCGGCCGAAGATGATCGCCGTGGCGAGAAAGGCCAGCAGGAAGCCGAGGATGCCCAGGTAGACCGGGTGTCCGATCAAGAAGCCGATGCCGAGAAGCACACCGAAGGTGACCAGCGCGACGCCGAGGAGGATCAGCCCGATCCAGCGGTCGGCCCGCTTGGTCATCTTGTAGGTGAGGGCGATCTGTTTCAGTCGCCCGGGGTTCTCGGATTTTTCCTTCCTCGCCATAAGAGGAAGTTTACGTGCCGGTGGAGGTGCCTTCAGCCGCGGCCTCCAGGACGTGGGCGGCCTCGGTGCGGGCACGGGCCCTGCTGCGGTTCTCCACGACGGCGGACCAGGCGTTGCGGCGGGCGGTGCGCTGGCCGGATTCCAGCAGCAGTCCCTCCAGTACGCGCAGGGTGTCGGCGAGGCGGGGACGGACGGGAGTGGCTTCCCGCATGGCGGTTTCCCTTTCGGCGGCGTGAGCGACGAGCAGGGGCGGATGAGCGTTGCGTGAACACATCGTCACCGAACGGTGTTACCACCGGATGTCATGACGGTCAAAAGGACAGAAACGATTTTGCCGACCGTGCGCTCCGCCACTCGGCGGCAGCGGCGGCAGCGGGGGCCTCCCGCGAACGGCCCGAGGGGCCGCCGGCGCGGGAAGCGTCGGCGGCCCCTCGGTGTGCGGTCGGTCAGGCGTGCGGAGACTCAGGCGGCGGTGTCCGCGCCCTCGCCCGCCGCCGGGGCGGCGCCGGCGGTGCCGACCGCCGCGCGGCGGTCGATCGCCTGCTGGTAGAGCCGGCCGGCGCGGTAGGAGGAGCGGACCAGCGGGCCGGACATGACGCCGGCGTAGCCGATCTCCTCGGCCTCCTGCTGGAGCTCCACGAACTCCTCCGGCTTCACCCAGCGCTCGACCGGGTGGTGGCGCGGCGTGGGGCGCAGGTACTGGGTGATGGTGATCAGCTCGCAGCCGGCCTCGTGCAGGTCGCGCAGCGCCTCGCTGACCTCCTCGCGGGTCTCGCCGAGGCCGAGGATCAGGTTGGACTTGGTGACGAGCCCGGCCTCACGGGCGCGGGTGATGACCTCGAGCGAGCGCTCGTAGCGGAAGGCCGGCCGGATCCGCTTGAAGATGCGGGGCACGGTCTCCACGTTGTGCGCGAGCACCTCGGGGCGGGAGGAGAAGACCTCGGCCAGCTGCTCGGGCACCGCGTTGAAGTCGGGGATGAGCAGTTCGACGCCGGTGTCGGGCATCAGGCCGTGGATCTGCCGCACGGTCTCGGCGTACAGCCAGGCGCCGCCGTCCTCGAGGTCGTCGCGGGCGACGCCGGTGATGGTGGCGTAGCGCAGCTCCATCTGCTGGACGGACTCGGCGACGCGGCGCGGCTCGTCGCGGTCGAACTCGGCGGGCTTGCCGGTGTCGATCTGGCAGAAGTCGCAGCGGCGGGTGCACTGCTCACCGCCGATGAGGAAGGTGGCCTCGCGGTCCTCCCAGCATTCGAAGATGTTGGGACAGCCCGCCTCCTGGCACACCGTGTGCAGGCCCTCGCGCTTGACCAGTCCCTGGAGAGCGTTGTACTCCGGGCCCATCTTCGCTCGGGTCTTGATCCACTCCGGCTTGCGCTCGATGGGGGTCTGGCTGTTGCGGACCTCCAGGCGGAGCATCTTGCGACCGTCGGGTGCGACAGCGGACACGTCCGGCTCCTAAAACTTTTGATTCCTCGGCGAACCCAGGGTACGCCCTTGCAGCTGTGAGCCCTGAACCCCGGACGGCCGGGGGAAACAAGGCGCGGCGGCCGTCACCGTGTGTGCGTCCCGCGTCCGCGGAGCGCGTACGGGGAGGCGGTCGCCGGGCGGCCGTGCCATGCGGCGTCACACCGCCCGGGGCAGCGGGGTGGCCGATTCCAGGACGGCGCGCAGGTGCTTCTCGACCACCGGCAGCACCTCGTCCACCGTCACCGTCCGCCCGAGTTCGGCGGAGAGCGAGGTCACGCCGGCGTCGCGGATACCGCAGGGCACGATGCGGTCGAAGCCGGTGTTGTCGGGGCAGCAGTTCAGCGCGAAGCCGTGCATGGTGACGCCCTTGGCGACCCGGATGCCGATCGCGGCGAGCTTGCGGTCCTCGCCGCGCTGGCCGGCGTTGGAGGGGGCGTACTCCGGGCCCATCAGCCGGGCGTCGAACTCCTCGTCCTCCTTCAGGCGGGGGTCGAAGTCCAGGTCGAGGCCGCCGTACCGGGGCGGGTCGGCGACCGGGTCGCCGAGCACCCACACGCCGCTGCGGCCCTCGATCCGGGTGGCCTCCAGGCCGAACTCGGCGCAGGTCAGCAGCAGCGCGTCCTCCAGCCGCCGGACATGGGCGACGACGTCGACCGGGCGCGGCAGCTTGAGGATCGGGTAGCCGACGAGCTGGCCGGGGCCGTGCCAGGTGATCTTGCCGCCGCGGTCGACGTCGACGACGGGAGTGCCGTCCAGCGGCCGCTCGCTGTCCTCGGTGCGGCGGCCCGCCGTGTAGACGGCCTGGTGCTCCAGCAGCAGGCAGGTGTCGGGGATCTCGTCCGCGAACCGGGCCGCGTGCACCTCGCGCTGGTGCCGCCAGCCGTCCAGGTACTCCACCGCTTCCTCGCCGAAGCCCAGGTGGACGAAGCGCAGCTCGCTCACGGCCGCAGTTCCTTTCTCAAGCCGAATCGGACGCCCGCGCCGCCCTCGTGCCCGGCCGGCCGCGGTGCCGCCTGCTCCGTTCACTCTACGGCGCGGGCGGAACGTTGCCTCAGGCGCCCGCCGGGCCGTCGCACTCACACGTATGGATGAATACCGGGCCGCTACGGCATCCGGCGGAGATCCGACCGCTACATTCACGCCGTTCCTCAAGGGCGCCCCGGCGTTCACCACAGGCCGAGAGGCAGGAGACCGCAGAGCTGATGTCGACGGAACGACCTGGCAGCCGCCCCGCCCAGCAGCGCAGTCCCAACCGACAGCTCGCCGCTCTCATCGCCGAGGCGGGTTTCTCCAACGCCGGGCTGGCCCGGAGAGTCGACCAGCTCGGCCTCGAGCACGGCCTCGATCTCAGATACGACAAGACCTCGGTGACAAGATGGCTGCGCGGGCAGCAGCCACGCGGCACCACTCCGGCGCTGATCGCCGAGGTGTTCACCCGCCGCCTCGGCCGCCGGCTGACGGCGCAGGACCTCGGGCTCGACGCCTGCGCCCCCGTCTACGCGGGTCTGGAGTTCGCGGCGAGTCCTGCGGAGGCGGTGGACATCGTCTCCGGGCTGTGGCGCAAGGACACCGGCAGCCACGGCGAACTGCGCAAGATCGCCTTCACCTCGGCCGGCCTTGTGGTGCCCAGCCGCGACTGGCTCATCGGCCGGCCCGACGAGCGGGTCGGGCGCGGCGAGCCCGTGCCGCCGCCGACGGCGCAGGCCAGGGTGCCCGTGCAGGGGCGCGGGCCCGTCCCCCGGCCCGGTCGCGGCGAGCCGCCCCGGTCGCTGGAGCGCGGTCCCGGACAGCGGGTGACCGGTGGGGACGTGGCGGCGCTGCGTTCGGTGGGCGAGCTGTTCCGGTCGCTGGACGAGGCGCACGGCGGCGGACACGCCCGGCAGGCGCTGGTCCGGTACCTGGAGCACGAGGCCGAGCCGATGCTGCGCGGCCGGTACGGCGAGCAGACGGGGCGGCGCCTGTTCGGCGCGGTGGCCGAGCTGACCAGGCTGGCCGGCTGGACGGCGTACGACATCGCCGCGCACGGCCTCGCCCAGCGCTACTTCGTCCAGTCGCTGCGGCTCGCCCAGGCCGCCGCCGACCGGGCGTTCGGCAGCTTTGTGCTGGTGTCGATGAGCCGGCAGGCGGTGCATCTGGGGCACGGCCGGGAGGCGGTGCAGCTGGCCCGGGTCGCCCAGCAGGGGGTGGCCGCGGCGGCACCGCCGGTGGTGCAGGCGCTGATGCACGGCGCGGAGGCGCGCGGGCAGGCGACGCTCGGCGAGGTGCGGGCGTGCACGGCGGCGCTGGCGAGGGCCGAGCAGGCGCTGGAGGCGGCCCGGCCGAGCGAGGACGTGCCGTACTGGGCGCGGTTCTTCGACGAGGCGCGGCTGGCCGCCGACTTCGCGCACAGCTATCTGGACCTGCGGCAGTACCGCAGTGCCGCCCAGCACGCCGAGCGGTCGCTGCGGCTGTGCGGCAGCGGCCGGGCGCGCGGCCGGCTGCTGTGCCAGGTGGTGCTGGCCCGGGCGCGGCTCGGGCTGGGGGAGATCGAGCAGGCGTGCGCGCTGGGCGCGGAGGCGGCGCACGGCGCTGCGGAGATGCGCTCCGCGCGGGCGTACGAGGCGGTGCGCGGCTTTGAGCAGCAGCTCGAACCGTACCGGGACGCGCCCCCGGCGCGCGGCTACCGCGACCGGGTCTCAGCCCTGGGCTGAGGTCCTGGGCTGAGGTCCTGGGCTGAGGCCCTGGGCTGAGGTCCTGGGCTGAGAGGCGATCACCGCCGTTCGACCACGACGGCCCGGAGCGGGGCGCCCCGCTCCGGGCCGTCGTCACGCGCCGCCCGCGTGCGCCTGACGATCAGGCGGCGGGGGGGCGACGGGTCAGGCCTGGTGGGTGAGGTAGGTGGCCTGGTCGAGTTCGCTGATGTGCACGGACAGCCGCAGCCGGCGGCCCGGCAGCGCCATGACACGTTCCTTGGCGAGGGCGAGCACGGCGGAGGCGAGTTCCGCCTTGGCCTCGGTGGTGCGCCCGGCGAACAGCGAGACCTCGATGTGGGCGACGTCCGTGCTGTCGCCGATCTCGCCGCCGTCGCCGATCACGCTCTGCTCGATGCGCCGGAAGTGCGTGCGGCAGGCCGAGGGGGAGGAGCCGACGGTCTTCTCCACGGCGATGTGCAGGTCACGGCCGAGCGCCGTGGCGTCGAAGGTGCCGGCGAGCGGCTCGGAGTAGTCGACGGTCAGGTTGGGCACGGCGCCTCCCGGTGCTGTTGATGCCGCTGCCAGGTTAAGCGGTGGTACTCGTTCCGTTAGGGAGGCGGCTACCCACGCGGGCGGCGGTCACGACCGGAGAAGTAGTTCACAGCGGCTTAACAGGCGGGCAACTGCCGGGAAATCGCGGCTGGCGAGGGTGCCTTCTGGGTGACGCCCGCCGCTCACCCGGCACCCGCAGTCGCACTACGCCGCTACCCGAGGACGGACGCCCGTGAGCTACAAGGCCGAGTACATCTGGATCGACGGCACCGCACCGACCGCCAAGCTCCGGTCGAAGACGAAGATCCTCGCCGACGGCGCCGAGCCGCCGGTCTGGGGCTTCGACGGTTCCAGCACCAACCAGGCCGAGGGGCACGCCTCGGACTGCGTCCTCAAGCCCGTCGCCTCCTACCCTGACCCGATCCGGGGCGGCGACGACGTGCTGGTGCTGTGCGAGGTCTTCAACATCGACGACACCCCGCACGAGTCCAACACCCGCGCGCTGCTGCGCCCGCTGGCGGAGCGGTACGCGGCGCAGGAGCCGCTGTTCGGCATCGAGCAGGAGTACACGTTCTTCGACGGCGCGCGGCCGCTGGGCTTCCCCGAGGGCGGCTTCCCGGCTCCGCAGGGCGGCTACTACTGCGGTGTCGGCGCGGACGAGATCTTCGGCCGGGACATCGTGGAGAAGCACCTGGACAACTGCCTGGCCGCCGGGCTCGGGATCTCCGGCATCAACGCCGAGGTCATGCCGGGCCAGTGGGAGTTCCAGGTGGGCCCGCTCAGCCCGCTGGAGGTCTCCGACCAGCTGTGGGTGGCGCGCTGGCTGCTGTACCGCACGGCCGAGGACTTCGGTGTCTCCGCGACGCTCGACCCCAAGCCGGCCAAGGGCGACTGGAACGGCGCGGGCGCGCACACCAACTTCTCCACCAAGGCGATGCGCGAGGGCTACGACGCGATCCTGGCGGCCTGTGAGTCGCTGGGCAAGGGCGACAAGCCGCAGGAGCACATCCGCCAGTACGGCGCCGGTGTCGAGTCCAGGCTGACCGGCGCGCACGAGACGGCGCCGTGGAACGAGTACAGCTACGGCGTCTCGAACCGGGGTGCCTCGGTGCGCATCCCGTGGCAGGTCGAGGTGGACAAGAAGGGCTACATCGAGGACCGCCGGCCGAACGCCAACGTGGACCCGTACGTGGTCACGCGGCTGCTCGTCGACACGGTCTGCACCGAGCTGGACGCGCTCGACCTCGTCTGAGCAGCGAGGCCCGAGCCCGGGGCGCCCCACCGGAAGTCGGTGGGGCGCCCCCTTTGGTGTCGGAAGCCGACCCGCCGGCAGCCGGCGGGTCGGAAACCGGCGTGCCGCTACGCCTCGGCGCGGCTGCGGGCGACGAGGCCGAGTACGACGTCCACCGCCAGGAACGCCAGCAGGCTCAGCCCCAGCAGCGGCACGAACCAGCCGACCAGCGCGGTGACGCCGGCCAGCGGCAGCCACCACGTCACCGGCAGCTTCCGCAGCGCGCCGCGCGGGTAGGGGCGGCCGAAGGAGAGCCGGCCCTCCCGGTCCGGGCGGCGCTGCCACCACATGCGGTAGCCCCAGACGATCAGGGCGACCAGGCCCAGGGCGAGTGCCAGCAGCACGATCTGGTTGGCCAGGCCGAAGAGCCGCCCGTCGTGGGCGCTGATGCCCATGCTGGTGAGCTTGGCGAGTACGGGGTAGTCGGCGAAGTCGAGGCGCCCGGTGACCTCGCCGCTGGAGGTGTCGACGGCGATCTGGTCGAGCCGGTGCGGGACCTGGCGGTCGATCTGCTTGACGACGTACGCGCTCGGGGTGCCGTCCTCGCCGACGACCGGCGTGGTGATCTCCAGCGGGCCGTCCAGCTTCTGGTCGTCGCGGGCGATGCTCAGCACGCGGTCGATGCCGATGTCCGGGTGACCGGAGCCGGCGTCGTCGCCGTGGCCCGCGTGGCCGCCGCCGGAGCCGTGGCCCTCGTGGCCGCCGCCGGGTGCCGCGGAGAGGGTGGGGGTGCTGCCGCCGACCTTGGCGCGCAGTTCGCCGATGTTCTCGCCGGCGTAGGTGGACCAGGTGAGGCCGGTCGCGGAGAGGATCAGCAGGCCGAGCGCGGCCCAGACGCCCACGGTGCCGTGCAGGGAGAGGGTGCGGCGGCGGCCCTTGGTGCCGCGCAGCTTGCGCTGGGCACGGCGTCGGCCGAACCACAGGACAAGCCCGCCGAGCACGACGACCCACATCCAGCTGGCGGCGAGCTCGCTGTAGAGGCGCCCGGTCTCGCCGAGGTTGAGGTTGGCGTGCAGACCGGAGACCCAGGCGCGGAAGGGCAGCGCTCCGGAGCCGCCGTAGCTGGCCAGCGCGCCCTTGACCTCCGCGGTGTGCGGGTCGACGAAGACGGCGAGCTTGCGGCCCTCGGGGACGCTCGGGTCGTCCAGCAGGACCCGGGTGGTCTCGCCCTTGGCGGGTGCCGGCCGGACGGCGCTGAGCGTGCCGTCGGGGTGGGCGGCCAGCGCGGCGTCGACCTGTTCGCCGAGCGGGACCGTGGTGTCCTTGGCCGGGACGGTCAACTGGTCGGAGTAGACGACCCGTTCGATCTGGTAGGAGGCGGCGTAGAGGGCGCCGGTGAGGGCGGCGACCAGGAGGAAGGGGGCTATCAGCAGTCCGGCGTAGAAGTGCAGGCGCAGCACGAGGGCGCGCAGCGCCGAGGAGGCGGGCGGTCTGCCGTTGTCGGTGGCCGGTGGTTCTGGTTCGGCGGAGGTCTTGCGCGCAGGGGTGACTGCGGACATGGCAGTGGTCCTCTTCGGATACGGGTCGGCGCGTGCCGACCGGGAGGTACTCGATCAGGTCGCGGGCGCGTGGGGGCGCCGGCGTGGCGTCGTGAGGAAGGGCTGCCGGCCCTGGGGCGAGTCGGGGGG
>NZ_WMLF01000208.1 GCF_014156695.1 Streptomyces durbertensis
GCCTTCACCGCCTTCGTGACAAGCGTCAAGGCCGACACCCTCTCCACCTCCTGATCCCCACGGGGGAAGTCCTGCGGACTTCGCAACACAGGAACCGCTTCGCCCTATTCGTGACGACTTGCCGGGATCAATGAAAGTGAGTAAAAACCACCCTCCCCCGCCACAAACCCGCAGGTCATCTCTTCTGCTCCCCGCGCACGCGGGGATGGTCCCCGGCGATACCGTGGCATGGACAGCACCGGTCACTGCTCCCCGCGCACGCGGGGATGGTCCCTGCGGGAGCGGAACGAGCGGTCCCAGCGGGAGCTGCTCCCCGCGCACGCGGGGATGGTCCCCAGCTCATCGACACCATCCCCCTCACCCCCGCCTGCTCCCCGCGCACGCGGGGATGGTCCCGGGCGGCTCATCGGGCTGATGGCCGCCGCGTCCTGCTCCCCGCGCACGCGGGGATGGTCCCGGCGCGGGGCGGGCTCGGAATGAGCCCGGAGACTGCTCCCCGCGCACGCGGGGATGGTCCCCAGCGGTGCAGGGGCACCCCGGAGGACTCCCGCTGCTCCCCGCGCACGCGGGGATGGTCCGGGTGTGGCGGCTCGCGCTCGGGAGATCAGGGGCTGCTCCCCGCGCACGCGGGGATGGTCCCCGCCGGTCGCAGTTTCCGGGCGGAAACCCGTGCTGCTCCCCGCGCACGCGGGGATGGTCCCGGCCACCCACTCGGAGAACAGGACCGGTACCTCTGCTCCCCGCGCACGCGGGGATGGTCCCTACGAACCGCCCACCGTCGAGCAGGAGCAGGACTGCTCCCCGCGCACGCGGGGATGGTCCCCGTGCCTACCGGATGCTCAAGATGGAAGGACTCTGCTCCCCGCGCACGCGGGGATGGTCCCAGGTCATCCACCGCATCGCCTCCGAGTACCGCCTGCTCCCCGCGCACGCGGGGATGGTCCCATGTTGATGACGTCCTCGAAGCGGATCTCGTTCTGCTCCCCGCGCACGCGGGGATGGTCCCGTCGACCACCTGGCGGTCAGCGCCGGCGGTGCCTGCTCCCCGCGCACGCGGGGATGGTCCCGCCTGCCGGATCTGGTCGACTGCGCACGTCACCTGCTCCCCGCGCACGCGGGGATGGTCCGTCCGGCGTGGCTGCCTGGCGTTCGGCGCGGGCCTGCTCCCCGCGCACGCGGGGATGGTCCCCTCGACGAGGTCAAGGCCGTCGCTGAAGACGACTGCTCCCCGCGCACGCGGGGATGGTCCCGCCGAAGCCCGCGACGCCCGGCATGCCGCACTCTGCTCCCCGCGCACGCGGGGATGGTCCCTCGCGAACCGTGTCCAGAGCGGCACGCGCCATCTGCTCCCCGCGCACGCGGGGATGGTCCCACGTTCTGGCAGTACAGGTCCTCACCCGCCGGCTGCTCCCCGCGCACGCGGGGATGGTCCCCGCGCGGACACAAGCGTCATCCGACCAAGGAACTGCTCCCCGCGCACGCGGGGATGGTCCCGGTAGGGCGCCCCGTGGTGATCGGTGTGGGGCGCTGCTCCCCGCGCACGCGGGGATGGTCCCTTCATGCAACTCGAGCTCGGCCCCGGACGCATCCTGCTCCCCGCGCACGCGGGGATGGTCCCGGCAAGGACATGGATTGGCGGGTGCCGATCGCCTGCTCCCCGCGCACGCGGGGATGGTCCCTACGTCGTGCCGGCAGGCGGCGACGTCCGCAGCTGCTCCCCGCGCACGGGGGGATGGTCCCCGGGGTGTCTACCCCGAGCCGTACACCCTCGACTGCTCCCCGCGCACGCGGGGATGGTCCCTGGAACGTGACGAGCAGCGACAGGCCAGCCGACTGCTCCCCGCGCACGCGGGGATGGTCCCCCGTTCCGACTCCCCCGCAAAGCCGAGAAGTGCTGCTCCCCGCGCACGCGGGGATGGTCCCGGGGCGCCGCTCCCCGAGTCGGCGTACCGGCTCTGCTCCCCGCGCACGCGGGGATGGTCCCTCCTTGTGGGCCTGCTCCGGGGTGGTCGCGCACTGCTCCCCGCGCACGCGGGGATGGTCCCGACGCCGAGGTCCAGGCTCATGCCGTTGCCGTCTGCTCCCCGCGCACGCGGGGATGGTCCCGGGACGTGGCCACGTCCATGTGGGAACATGCCCTGCTCCCCGCGCACGCGGGGATGGTCCCGGTGTCCGAGACGGCGGCGGCCGGCGCACCGGCTGCTCCCCGCGCACGCGGGGATGGTCCCTCGCCCACTGCGCATCGAACCCGAGGCGGGCCCTGCTCCCCGCGCACGCGGGGATGGTCCCAGGATCGCCGCGAGCCCGGTCGCGATCGGCACCTGCTCCCCGCGCACGCGGGGATGGTCCCCGGAAGTAGCGGCGGCCGCGCCGGAACCCGGGCTGCTCCCCGCGCACGCGGGGATGGTCCCGTGGCCACTGGGGACCTCCTTTCTGCTGGTCACTGCTCCCCGCGCACGCGGGGATGGTCCCGACTACACCGCTTCCTTCTCCGAGGAGTGCGTGCTGCTCCCCGCGCACGCGGGGATGGTCCCCTTCTCCGGCAGAGCCCGGCCTTGGCCGAGGCCTGCTCCCCGCGCACGCGGGGATGGTCCCGACGTCCGCTGTCGTGCTCGATCACGTAGCCGCTCCCCGCGCACGCGGGGTGGTCCGACACACCTGAGGGGCGTCGTCGTCGGCGTGGTGGGTCAGAGCTGCTGGACGGCCGTCTCGTAGTCCCGCGCGTCGCTGGGCTTGAGGTGGCTGGAGACCCGCACGACGGTCGCGCCATTCCGGTAGACATACTCGGGGGTGACGAATCCGCCGAGGGCTTTCGACATGTCCTCGACGTACTTCACCCACGTCGTCGCGGCTGCCTCGGTGGCGAAGGTTTCGACGGTGCCGCCGTAGTCGATTGAATGGGTGTCGCCGTCGGCTGCTTCGTTGGCTGCGGCCGTGTCCACCCGCGAGTCGGCGAAAGCAGTCTTGCCGACGTACTGGTGTGGCCGGCCGAGCCGCTTGTTCGGGTCGGTGTCCTCGTCGTAGACGACGGTCAGCTTCATCGTCGGGATCTTCGCAGCGAGGGCCTTGGTAGCTTCCTCTGCAGTCGGCCCCGCGACGGACTCGGTGGGCGCCGCGGATGCGGGGGGCCTGTTGCTGCCGGAGGGGGCGTTGTCGCTGCTGCTGCATGCAGTGAGACCGAGTACGGCGGTGGTGGCGAGGACTGCGAGGGGGAGGTATCTGCGCATATGGGTGCTCCTGTTTGAGTGACGGACGGAGAGTAGCGGGACCGTGCGTGGGGGGTGGGCTGCTTTGCCGATATGCGGAGCGGCCCTGTTGGTGCAGGGGTCGCTCGTGGTGACGAAGGGGCAGGGGCGCCACTCGGGCCGGTACTCCGGATGGTCGGCGTAGGGGAGCGCGGGTTGCGGCAGGACGCGCGGCGGTCCTCCGACGTGACCGCCTTGACTCCGGTGAAGGTCAACACGTCCGCTTTCATCGCCTCAAACCGGTGCTCCCCACGCATGTGGCGGTGCTCCCTGCGCACGCCGGGATGGTCCCGACGACCCGATCGAGCGGATCGCGGTGTGGACCTGCTCCCCGCGCACGCGGGGGTCCCTCGTTGCGCTTGAAGAGGTCAGCCCGGACCTCCTGCTCCCCGCACACGGGGGTGCGCCTCGGGTTCGGGGAACGCGGCTGCGAGGTGGCGATCTTGACGGGAGACTGGCTCGTATGAGGACTGCGTTTCGCGTGGAGACCGTGCGTGCTGTCGAGCGCGCGCTGATGGACCGGCTCCCGGAGGGTGAGTTGATGCGGCGGGCGGCGGCCGGGCTGGCCGCTGCTGCGGCGGGACTGCTCGGTCGGGTCTACGGCAGTCGGGTGCTGCTGCTTGTCGGCAGCGGCGACAACGGCGGCGACACCCTGTACGCCGGAGCCCGCCTCGCCTGCCTCAAAGGCTTCGCCACCCTCAACGGGCGGCTCGACGTGGCGTTGACACGGATGACACAGACGGAAGTCGCGATCGAGGCCGTCGACGAACGAGCCGAACGTCAGGAGGTACGGCTGTCTGCTGTCGAGCGCAAGGTGTGGCTCGCGATCGGAGCGGCCATCGCCCTCGGTGCGGGGGAGGCGGCGCCACTCAGGCCCTTCTCAGATGACAAGTGCCGGTGTCCCGCCCCGCTTTGAGGAGGGAGCGGGGCGCTTTCGCATGCGCCCGGGAGTGACCGGATGCGCCCTTGACCTGAGGTGGCGCGGCTAAAAGGCTGCGCAAGAGCCGCAAGCAACTAGACACCGGAGGTCACGATGACACTACGGTTCATCGGTATCGACCCGGCCACCGACGGCGACGAGTGCCCGACGGTCTGGGTCGACGAGGCAACCGCCGACCTGGTCATCCAAGGTTGGAGAGCGGACGAGGTGACCGAGGCCGAGTGCCGCGAAAGCGGGAAGATCCCCGACACCGAGGGCGTTGTGCGGATCCCGGTCCGCATGGCGCAGATCCTGAGGGAGGCATGCGATGCAGCGGAGCGCGAGCGCGCCAAGCTTCAGTGACCAGCTGGCGGCGTGCCAGCACTCGGCAGTCCACCTGGAGATGCGAGACGTCTACGGCATCGCTTCCGAAGCCGAGGAGTTCGCCGCGTGGAAGGCCGGCGACTCCAGCAGCCGCTACGACCGTGAGGGGCGCCGAAAGGCGTGGCTGGACACGGTCCGGTCAGCCGTTGCCCGAGGCGTCTCGATCCGACGCGCCCGTATCGTCTCGGTACCGGTCAGCGACTACATCAGATTCGAGCACGAGGGGACGCCGCTCAACATCGAAGCGGGAGAAGAGGTGAGGTGGCTGTCACGTCGTGACGCCTCTGACCTCGCCCTGCCTGGCAACGACTTCTGGCTGTTCGACCGGCAGGTAGTCCGCTTCAACCACTTCACTGGAGATGGCGCCTCCGGAGGACCGGAGGTCAGCACCGACCCCAGCGTGGCGAAGTTGTGTGACGAAGCGTTTGAGGCGGTGTGGGCCCGAGCCGTGCCCCACGGCGCGTTCTCGCTCTGACCTACGACTTCGGTAGCGCTCGGCATGCCTCAGAGCCCGTCGTCCAGTGTCCAGGCTGCACGGATGGCCATAGCCGGCCGGCTGCGGGAGATGCGGCTGGACGCTGGACTCACGAGCCAGGAGGTCTCCCGGCGCTGCGGCTGGCACCCCGCGAAGACGTCGAGGCTTGAGCACGGGAAGGCCACCCCGTCAGACTCGGACCTCCGTACCTGGTGTTCCGCGTGTGACCTGCCAGCGGAGGCAGAAGACCTGATCGCCGCGTCTCGTACCGCCGATTCCATGTACGTCGAGTGGCGCCGCCTTCAGCGCACAGGGCTGCGCCAGCTCCAGGAGAGCCGCGTACCGCTGTACGAGCGGACAAAGCTGTTCCGCACCTACTCCTCCCACGTGATGCCGGGCCTACTCCAGACGCCGGAGTACGCCACGGCGTTGCTCAAGGCGATCGCGACCTTCCGTGGCACACCGGACGACGTCGCCGAGGCCGTCGAGGCTCGCGTGGCCAGATCCCGTGTGACTCGCCAGGCGCGGCACCGATTCGTGATGCTGATCGAGGAGTCCGTGCTTCGGTACCAGATCGGTGACCCACAGGTGATGGCAGGTCAGCTCGGTCATCTCCTCACCGCGAGCAGCTGGCCAGCGGTGTCGCTCGGAGTCATCCCGTTCGCCGCACAGACGCGCGACATCTGGACGTTGGAAGCGTTCACCATGTTCGACGATCAAAGGGTTCACGTCGAGCTTCTGGCCGCTCAGGTCACCGTGACCGCCCCGAGCGAGGTGGAGCTGTATCGCCGAGCGCACGCCGGGCTGATGGGACTCGCTGTCTACGGGGAGAAGGCTCGGCGGCTGATCACCAATGCCCTTGCGTCGCTGGAGTGAGTGACCGCGCGCAATTCTCCGCAAGGACGTGGCCAGGAAACTGCGCAGCTTCCTAGCGTCGTTCCATGACGACCTGCGGAACATCCCCGAGTCCGCGCAGCCACCCACCCGCACGTGCCTTGCGCCAGTGCGACCGCTGCGGCACGGTCGAGTCGACCGTGCGTCTGGTGCGGCTCATTGAGCAGAACATCGGCCCCGGCGGTTCTCACCGCGCTTGCGCGACGTGCGTGCCGCACAACCAGGGCGAGTTCGACAAGCCGACCCTGGCACAGAAGCGTGAGGGGACGGGCCGGTGAGGCGTCGCCTGTACGTCACCCCGTCCGGCTGGCCCTCCGGGGTTCCCGCCGGCCGGCCGAGCGGCCCCCGCCCGCAGTACACCGGCCGGCTGGACGGCGACGCGTCCCGACTCGTTCGGCCGTACCTGTCCACCGCGCGGCCGGAACCGCGCTGGGTGTCCCTGAGCGGCACCCAGCGCGGGCCGTGGGCCCTGGTCTGGGGAGGTGAGCGATGAGCGCCGGCGCTCAGCCGTGCGGCGCGCGACGGGCGCGTTGGCAGGAGACGCCACCGCTGGTCGTGGCGCGTATGCCGTGCGCCCGCCCAGCCGGCCACGGCGGGCCGCACGAAGACGCGCTCGGTCAGGAGTGGACGGAGCTGCCGCAGGACCTGGTGGACGCGGTCGCGGTCACGTGCGCGGTCTACCAGGTGCGGGAGGCGTTCGCCGCCGAGGACGAAGGGGCGGCCCGGTGAGCCTCCGTCGTCAGAAGGTCGAGGAGTCGGTGGCCGCGCAGGTTCTGTACTGCCTGATCGTCGCTGGGCTGCTGCTCGTCATCATCCTCGGCGTCCTCCCCTGAGACGGGTCCGGTCGGCGGCCGAGACGCCGTCCTCCCGCCGACCGGACCTCCACGATCCCCCGCCCCGGCCGCACATCCCTGCCAGGACCGGCCAGGGCGGGTCGCAGGTAGCAACCCACCTACAAGGAGGAGCATATGCGCACCCCCTTCCAACCGCTGTCGGTTGACCCGGAGGACGAGGGGCCGGACATGGACGACACCACCCCGCCGGCTGATGAGCCGGACTGCGGGAGGGGCGGCGGCTGCGGCCGCGAGTAGCACCACCCTGTTGAACCGGCCGGCCCCTTTCCTGGGGCCGGCCGCCAGACACGAGGAGACCTCCGTGGACCACTGGCACGCCTACGCCTACACCGGCCACGAGGTCCCCCCGGACTCCCAGGCCCGGGACAACGGCATCGCAGTGATGCCCCGCGAGCTGGACGCCTGGTTCCGGAAGCCGAAGAGCATGCTGGCCGGCACCTACGACCACGTCGACGAGGCGTACACGTGGCTAACCAAGGAGGTGAGCGAGCACCCGCCGACCGGCGGCGGTCTGCCCGCCGAGCAGCACTTGGAGCACGCGCACCGGATGCTCCAGCTCGGACAGGACGCCTACGTGGGCTACTACGCGCTTGGCCGGATCGTGATCCGGACACTCCTGACATGTCCGCGTGGGCGCGAGCGGTGCCCGGCCTCACAGTGACGTGATGCGCCCGATCATCCTGGCGGTAGCCAGGCACCTTGTGCCCGCCGACTGAGCCCCGGTTTGACCAGCCGGGACTCAGTCCCTCCTCCCCGCGAACGCGGGGGTGTTCCCTGGTCCATCTCCGGCGACAGTGGGCGCTTGCAGCTACAGCAAAAAGCGACGGCTGCGCGTGCGTGGAGGTTGCAGACGGCCCTTCGGCGGTTCCGCCGGTCCGCGACAGTGAGCGGGCTGCGGGCCCGGACCCGGCAGCGGGAAGCTGCGGGTGACAAGGCGGCGAGCATGTCCGACAGCAGGAGCACCGGACCGACGCGTGCGCCCCGGTTTCGGGGAACGCGGCTGCGGGGTGGCGATCTTGACGGGAGACTGGCCCGTATGAGGACTGCGTTTCGCGTGGAGACCGTGCGTGCCGCCGAGCGCGCGCTGATGGACCGGCTCCCGGAGGGTGAGTTGATGCGGCGGGCGGCGGCCGGGCTGGCCGCCGCTGCGGCCGGACTGCTCGGCCGCGTCTACGGCAGCCGGGTGCTGCTGCTCGTCGGCAGCGGCGACAACGGGGGCGACACCCTGTACGCCGGCGCGCGGCTCGCCCGGCGCGGCGCCGGCGTCACCGCCTTGCTGCTCTCGCCCGACCGGGCGCACCCCGGCGGGCTCGCCGCGCTGCGGGCCGCCGGCGGCCGGGCGCTGCCGGCCGCCGAGGCGGCCCAGGCGGCCCCGGGCGCTCTCGCGGCCGACCTCGTCCTGGACGGCATCACCGGCATCGGCGGCCGGGGTGGGCTGCGGCCCGAGGCGGCCGACCTCGTGCGCCGACTGTCCGCGCCGATCCTTGCCGTCGACCTGCCGAGCGGCGTCGACGCCGACACCGGCGAGGTGTCCGGCGAAGCCGTGCGCGCCGCCGCGACCGTCACCTTCGGCGCGTACAAGCCGGGGCTGCTCGTCGACCCCGGCCGCGAGCTGGCCGGGGCCCTGCGTCTCGTCGACATCGGTCTCGGGCCGTACCTGCCCGCCGAGCCCGAGCTGCTGGCGCCGCAGCACGCGGACGTGGCCGCGTTGCTGCCGCGCCCCGCCGCCGAGAGCGACAAGTACCGGCGCGGCGTCGTCGGCGTCGCGGCCGGGTCGGCGCGGTATCCGGGGGCGGCCGTACTGGCCGTCGCCGGTGCGCTGCGCGGCGGCGCGGGCGCCGTGCGGTACACCGGACACGCCGCCGACGCGGTGATCAACCGCTTCCCGGAGACGCTGGTCTCGGACGGCGGCCCGCACCGGGCGGGGCGGGTGCAGTCCTGGGTGGTCGGCCCCGGGCTCGGTTCCGGCGGCGAGGCCGAGCGGACCGTCGCCGAGGCGCTGGACGCGGACGTGCCGGTGCTGGTCGACGCGGACGCGCTGCGGCTGCTCAGCCCGGAGCGGGTGCGGGCTCGCTCGGCGCCGACCGTGCTCACCCCGCACGCGGGGGAGGCCGCCGCGCTGTTGGACCGGCCGAGGGAGGCGGTTGAGGCCGCCCGGCTGGGCGCCGTCCGGGAACTCGCCGACCGTTTCGGCGCGACGGTCCTGCTGAAGGGCTCGACCACGCTTGTCGCGCCGCCCGCCGCCGGGTCGGTGCGGGTCAACCCGACCGGGACGCCGTGGCTCGCCACGGCAGGTAGCGGTGACGTGCTCTCCGGGCTGGTCGGCGCCCTGCTGGCGGCCGGTCTCGCGCCCGTCGACGCCGCCGCGACCGGTGCCTACCTGCACGGCCTCGCCGCCCGCGAGGCCCCAGCCCCGACCCGCGCCCTCGATGTCGCCACCCAC
>NZ_WMLF01000209.1 GCF_014156695.1 Streptomyces durbertensis
GGCCGGGCGGCGCGCCGGGCGCGAGGTGTCGTCGTGACGGAAGCTGGTGACTGTGGACAGCCGTACCGGACGGTCGGGCGGGTCAGCCGCCGGGCGGGCCGTGCCCCGCCTCGGGGCCGGGGCCGGCCCAGCGGGCGCGGCGCATGTCCAGCCTGGACCGGTGCCCGGCGGCGCCGGGGGCGGGGTCGCGCAGCGGCGTGCCCTCCGCGCGGTACCGCTCCAGGGCGCGCGCCTCGTGCCCCGGCAGGGGCAGGCCGTCCGCGCGCACCACCCGCCACCACGGCACGGCGGCGCCGTACCCGGCCATCACCCGGCCCACCTGACGGGGGCCGCCCTCCCCCAGCCACTCGGCCACGTCGCCGTACGTCATCACCCGGCCGGGCGGTATCCGTTCGACGATCTGGAGCACCCGGTCCGCGTAGTCGGAGATCACACCGCTCGGGTCGTTCATGGCGGACATCCTGCCGCACGGCACCGACAACGCCGGCGATACAGCCCCCTCCACACCCCCGGAACGGCCTGTTCCGGGTCGCGCGCCGGTCACGGGTCTGTTCCCATGAGCACCCTGATGTGCCGGGACGAGGTCCGGTCATGCCACCATCGTCCGGGCGGTGACGCGTGATACGGGATGAAGAAGACCAGACTGAGCGACAGCGGAGTGGGGAGTCTCCCAACGGGGAGACCCGCTCCGCCGCTGCCCTGCCCGCACACCTCACCGGCCCCGGCGACCGGACCCCGGGCGCCTCGAAGGACCCGCTGGACCCGGGCCCGCTCGACTCGGGCCCGCTGGACCCGGGCCCGCTCGACCCGGTGGCCCCTGGGACCCCGGAGACCCCACCTGCCCCGCAGCACCCGGCCGCGCCGCCGCCGTCCGGGGAGCGGGCCGGCGTGAGCGAGCGGCTGGACGGCGACGAACCGCTGCTCGCCGCCCGCGCGCACCGCCCCTCGGACCTCGTGCGGTTCCTGGTCGGCGCGCTCGGTATCGCCGTGGTGCTCGGCATCGCCTACTTCGCGCACGGCACGACCGCCGGCCTGGAGAAGGACATCGACAAGGGCGCCGGGCAGGCGCCGCCGCTGGTGATCAGCATCACGGCGGTGGTCGCGAGCATCGCCGTCCTGCTGGTCCCGGTGGCCTTCGCGATCGAACGGCTGGTGAAGCGGGACGGGCTGCGGATCGCCGACGGGGTGCTCGCCGCCGTGCTCGCCCACGGCGTCTCGCTGGCGGTGGCGCTGTGGGTGGCGGAGGCGGCGCCGGTGCCGATCCAGGACGCGCTCACCAAGAGCGCGCCCTCCGGCGGCCTCACCGACCCCGTCCACAACTACCTGGGCCCGGTCATCGCCTACATGACGGCCGTCGGCATGGCCCGCCGACCGCGCTGGCGGGTCCTGCTGTGGGTGGTGCTGCTCACCGACGCGCTGTCCGTGCTGGCCAGCGGGTACATGACCACGCTGGCGATCATCCTCACCCTGCTGATCGGCTGGAGCGTCGCCTACGGCACCCTGTACGCGGTCGGCTCCCCCAACGTGCGGCCCACCGGCCAGAACCTGCTCGCCGGTCTGCGGCGGGTCGGCTTCAAGCCGGTCAGCGCCCTGCACACCGAGGAGCCGGCGCTGGCCCCCGGCGGCGACCGGGGTGAGAAGGGCGACCACGAGCGCGGGCGCCGCTACCTGGTGACGCTGGAGGACGGCGCCCCCCTGGACGTGACGATCGTCGACCGGGAGCAGCAGGCGCACGGCTACTTCTACCGGGCGTGGCGGCGGCTGATGCTGCGCGGCATCACCACGCGTCGCAGCTCGCAGTCGCTGCGCCAGGCGCTGGAGCAGGAGGCGCTGCTGGCGTACGCGGCGATCGCCGCCGGCGCCAACGCGCCCAAGCTGATCGCGACCTCCGAGCTGGGCCCGGACGCGGTGATGCTCGTCTACGAGCACATCGGCGGGCGCCCGCTGGAGACGCTGCCGGACGACGAGATCACCGACGAGCTGATGCGGGCGGCCTGGCGGCAGGTGGAGGCGCTCCAGTCGCGGCGCATCGCCCACCGCAGGCTGACCGGCGAGGCGCTGGTGGTGGATCGTTCCGGCGCGGTGTTCCTCACGGACCTGCGCGGCGGCGAGATCGCCGCGGGCGATCTGGTGCTGCTGATGGACATCGCCCAGCTGCTCACCACGTTCGGGCTGCGGGTCGGGCCGGAGCGTGCGGTGGCCGCCGCGCTGGACGTGCTCGGCCCGGACGCGGTCGCCGACAGCCTGCCGCTGCTCCAGCCGATCGCGCTCAACCGCGGCACCCGGTCGACGCTGCGCCGGCTGGCCAAGGAGCGCGCCGACCGGGAGCGGGAGGCCGTGCTGGCCGCCTCCCGGGCCCGCAGGGAGGCGCGGGGCCGGGGCGACGCGCCCGGCGGGGACCGGAAGATCGAACGCGCCGAGAAGAACCTGGACAAGCGGGCGATCGACGAGGCGATGGAGGAGGTCAGGGAGGAGGACCTGCTCACCCGCATCCGCCAGGAGGTCCTGCGCATCCGGCCGGAGGCGGAGATAACCCCGGCCCGGCTGGAGCGGATCCGGCCGCGCACGCTGGTGAGCCTCATCGCCGGTACCCTCGCCGCCTACCTGCTGCTCTCGCAGCTGACCGACGTGCCGCTGGCGGGGCTGTTCGACGCGCACTGGGGCTGGGTGGCGGCGGCGGCGCTCTTCTCGGCCGCGAGCTATGTGGCGGCGGCGCTGAGCCTGCTGGGCTTCGTACCGGAGAAGGTGCCGTTCTGGCGCACGGTGAGCGCGCAGGTCGCGGGCTCTTTTGTGAAGCTGGTGGCGCCGGCGGCGATCGGCGGCGTGGCGCTCAACACCCGGTTCCTCCAGCGGTCCGGGCTGCGGCCCGGGCACGCGGTGGCGAGCGTGGGCGTCTCGCAGCTGTTCGGCCTGGGGTCGCACGTGCTGCTGCTCCTGCTCTTCGGCTACCTCACCGGCAAGGAGCACTCGGCGTCCATCCCGCCGTCCCGCACGGTGATCGCCGGGTTGCTGACGGCCGCGGTGCTGGCGCTGATCGTGACGGCGATCCCGGCGCTGCGGAAGTTCGTCACCACGCGGGTGCGGTCGCTGTTCGCGGGGGTGGTGCCGCGCATGCTGGACGTGGTGCAGCGGCCGAGGAAGCTGGCGAGCGGCATCGGCGGCATGCTGATGCTCACGGTGGTCTTTGTCCTGTGCCTCTACGCGTCCATCCGGGCGTTCGGCGGTGAGGCGAGCTTTGTCGTGGTCGCCACCGTCTTCCTCGCGGGCAACGCGCTGGGCTCGGCCGCGCCGACGCCGGGCGGCATCGGCGCCGTGGAGGGCGCGCTGATCGTCGGTCTGACGACGATCGGCGGGCTGGACGGCGCGACGGCGACCACCTCGGTGCTGCTGTTCCGGGCGTTGACGTTCTGGCTGCCGGTCCTGCCGGGATGGGTCGCCTTCACCCGGCTGACGCAGCGCAAACTCCTCTGACCGCGTCACCCGGACGGCGGCGCGCGGCGGGCGGACGGCACGGGCCCGACCCGAGGATGGCACTCCGCCGACGTTGGGAGCCACGATGGCAAAAGCCGCCCGCGGAACCGTTTCCCTCGCGGTCACCGCGCTGCTCACCGGTACCGCGCTCGGTGGTCTCAGCGGCTGCACGGCCGGCGGTGGGGAACCGACCGGGCCGCTCACGGAGGCCGCCCGGGACCTGGCCCGCTCCCCCGCCTCCCCCGTGCCGACCGCCGCCGAGCCGCTTCCGGAGGAGCTGACCGGGCAGCGGCTGGACTGGGGGGAGTGCCCGGATGTCGGCGAGGGGCCGCTCGGCGGCGTGCTGGAGCCGATGCCGGACGGTTCGGAGTGGGAGTGCGCGACGATGAAGGCGCCCCTGGACTACTCCTCCCCGGACGGCAGGACGATCGACATCGCCCTCGTCCGGGCGCCCACCAAGGCGGCGGACGACAAACGCCTGGGCTCGCTGGTCTTCAACTTCGGCGGACCGGGCGGTTCCGGCGTCCGCACCCTGCCGGCGTCCGGCTCGACGTACGCGAGCCTGCACACCCGCTACGACCTGGTCAGCTTCGATCCGCGCGGGGTCGGCCGCAGCTCGGGCGTGCGGTGCCTGGGCGACGAGGCGCTGGACGAGTACTACCAGAAGGCCCGCGTGCCCACGAGCGAGCAGCGGCTGGAAGAGGTCTTCGACGACCAGGAGCGCTACAACACGGCGTGCGAGGAGAACAGCGGCACGGTCCTGCCGTACCTCACCACCGCCTACACGGCCCGGGACATGGACCTGCTGCGGCAGGTGCTCGGCGACGACAAGTTGCACTACTTCGGCATCTCCTACGGCACCGAGCTGGGCGGGGTGTACGCGCACCTGTTCCCCGACCGGGTCGGCCGGGCCGTCTTCGACGCCGTCGTCGACCCGACGCAGGGCCCGATGGAGAGCGGCCTCGCACAGACCAGGGGCTTCCAACAGGCGTTGGAGAACTACCTGGAGGACTGCGACGCGACCGAGGAGGGCTGCCCGCTCGGCGATCCGGCGGCCGCCCAGCGGGCCGTCTCCGACCTGCTCGCCAAGGCCGAACGCGACCCGCTGCCGGCCAACGACCCGGCCGACCGCAGACTGACCGGTTCGCTCGCCGCGAGCGGCATCGTCCTCGCGATGTACTCCAAGGACTTCTGGGAGGTGCTGACCGAGGCCCTCCAGGACGCGATCGACGACGGCGACGGCACCCTGCTGCTGCGGATGAGCGACCTGCTCAACGGGCGGAGCGACGACGGTTCCTACGACGGCAGCGAGGCCGCGCGGACCGCGATCTCCTGCGCGGACACAAAAACGCGCTACTCCCCGGAGGAGGTGTGGGCGAAGGCCGCCGAGTTCGAGAAGGCGTCGCCGGTCTTCGGCCGCTACTTCGCCTGGGGCGCGGCGGGCTGCCACGGCTGGCCGGTGGAGGGCGTCGCGGACCGCCCGGACGTCTCGGCGAGCGGCTCCGACCCGATCGTGGTGATCGGCACCACCGGTGACCCGGCGACCCCGTACGAGGGCGCGGCCCGGATGGCCGAGGCGCTGGGCGAGGACGTCGCCGTCCAGCTCACCTACCAGGGCGACGGGCACGGCGCGTACAACAGCGGCGACAACTGCGTGCAGCGGTACGTCGACGCCTACCTGCTGGACGGGACCGTCCCGAAGGACGGCAGCCGCTGCCGGGCGAGCTGACCGGACGGGCCGGGCCCGCCGGGCACACCCCGGGAAGGGGCGGCTCGGCGGGCCCGGCCTCGGAGTACGTCCGGCAGGGTCCGTCCGGCGGGGTCAGTAGACGGGCTTCTCCGGCTCGATCTGGTGCACCCAGCCGATGACGCCGCCGCCCACGTGCACCGCGTCGGCGAAGCCGGCGTTCTTCAGCACGGCCAGCACTTCCGCGGACCGGACACCCGTCTTGCAGTTCAAGACGATCCGCTTGTCCTGCGGGAGGTCCTGGAGGGCGTTCCCCATCAGGAACTCGTTCTTCGGGACCAGTCGCGCGCCGGGGATGGACACGATCTCGAACTCGTTCGGCTCGCGGACGTCGATCAGCTCGATCTTCTCGCCGCCCTCCAGCCACTCCTTCAGCTGGGCCGGGGTGATCGTCGAACCCGCGGCGGCCTCCTGGGCCTCCTCGGAGACCACGCCGCAGAACGCCTCGTAGTCGATCAGCTCGGTGACCGTCGGGTTCTTGCCGCAGACCGCGCACTCGGGGTCCTTGCGGACCTTGACCTGGCGGTAGGTCATCTCCAGGGCGTCGTAGATCATCAGGCGGCCGACCAGCGGGTCGCCGATGCCGGCGAGCAGCTTGATGGCCTCGTTGACCTGGATCGACCCGATCGAGGCGCAGAGCACACCGAGCACACCGCCCTCGGCGCAGGACGGCACCATGCCGGGCGGCGGCGGCTCCGGGTAGAGGCAGCGGTAGCACGGGCCGTGCTCGCTCCAGAACACCGACGCCTGGCCGTCGAACCGGTAGATCGAGCCCCACACGTACGGCTTGTTCAGCAGCACGCAGGCGTCGTTGACCAGGTAGCGGGTGGCGAAGTTGTCCGTGCCGTCGACGATGAGGTCGTACTGCGCGAACAGCTCCATCACGTTGGAGGAGTCCAGCCGGTCCTTGTGCAGGTCGACCTGCACGTACGGGTTGATCCCGAGCACGGTGTCCCGCGCCGACTCGGCCTTGGAGCGGCCGATGTCGGCCTGGCTGTGGATGATCTGCCGCTGGAGGTTGGACTCGTCGACCTCGTCGAACTCGACGATGCCCAGCGTCCCCACGCCGGCCGCGGCCAGGTACATCAGGGCAGGCGAGCCGAGACCGCCCGCGCCCACACAGAGCACCTTCGCGTTCTTCAGCCGCTTCTGGCCGTCCATCCCGACGTCCGGGATGATCAGGTGGCGGGAGTACCTGCGGACCTCGTCGACGGTGAGCTCGGCGGCTGGTTCGACCAGCGGTGGCAGCGACACGACAGACCTCAGCAAGGGTTGGGTCGGGGACAAAAGGTTGCTCTTGTCCGTAACACT
This sequence comes from Streptomyces durbertensis, assembly GCF_014156695.1. Taxonomy (GTDB): domain Bacteria; phylum Actinomycetota; class Actinomycetes; order Streptomycetales; family Streptomycetaceae; genus Streptomyces; species Streptomyces durbertensis. The sequence continues at coordinate 6,530 of NZ_WMLF01000209.1, forward strand.
GCCACGCGCTATCTCATTCCGAGACTCCCGGTCCGACCTTCGAGACGATTTTGTCCCAGTAGCCGGGCAGCGACTCCCAGGGGTCCAGCCCGCCGCGCTGACTCCGGTCCGTCAGGTAGACGGTTCCGGCGCCCTGCCAGCGGGCGATCCGCAGCGCCTCGTCCAGGTGCCCGCCCGGAACCCCGTGCACCAGGTGGCAGAACCGCCCGGCGGGATGGTCCGCCGTCCAGTCCGGCGCCTGCGACCAGCGGTAGTCCGGCCAGGCGCCGTTGAACGTCACCAACTGGTCGGCCAGCTCAACGAAGCCCTGGTACGGGACGTCGCAGGGGGCGAGCACCAGCCGGCGCCCGGCGCCGCCCAGGGCCCGCAGCGTGGTGGTGACCCGCTCGGTGTCGGCCAGCGCGGCCCGGTCGCCGGGCGCCCGATCGAGGTAGAAGCCGTCGACGCCGTACCACTCCAGGAAGTGATGCGCGTCACTCACCAGTTCGCCGAAGTCCCGGGTGCCCAGCCGCAGGTCCAGAAGGCCGAGCACCGGCACCCCGGCGGACCGCACCCGGGCCACCGCCGGACCGCAGTACGGGTCCGGCCGGTCGCCCGGGCCGCCCGCCACGTTCAGCGCCACCCAGTCCAGCGGGAGCCCCGGGCGGCCCAGCTCGGCCCACTCCACCGGGGCGAGCAGCGGGTGGGCGTACCCGGGCACGCCCACCCGGAGCCGGGCCGCCGCGCGCGGCGGCCCGGCTCCCGTCGCGGTCGAGGACCTCAGATACGACACGCGGCCTCCATCCAGATGTCCGCCAGCGACTCCTCCAGCCCGATGCGCGGCCGCCAGCCGAGCCGGTCCCGCGCGGTGCGCACGTCCGCCTGCTGCCACAGGCCGCAGCCGTCCGGGTAGGCCGGCGCCTGCACGCCCATGTGCGGCTCGTCCACCTCGTGGACCGACCCCGCGAAGCCGGCGACCCGGGCCAGCACACCGACCGCTTCCCGCAGCCGCACCGCCCGCCCGGTGCCGATGTTCACCACACCCTGGGCGGCCGACAGCGAGGCCGCGTGCACGGCCCGGGCCACGTCCCGCACGTCCACGAAGTCCCGCTGCACGCCGAGGCCGCTCAGCCGCAACTCGATGTCACCCTGCTGCATCGCCCGGCGCATCGACTCGGCGAGCCGGCCCAGCGGCGAGCCGGCCGGCGTGCCGGGACCGGCCGGGGAGAACACCCGCAGCACGATGGCGTCCAGTCCCGAGGCGAGGACCAGCTCGGTGGCGGCCAGCTTGCTCACGCCGTACGGGCCGCCCGGCCGGGGCAGCGCGTCCTCGCCGGTGGACGAGCCCGGCTGCGACATGCCGTACTCGGCGGCACAGCCGACATGCACCAGCCGCGGGTTGCAGCCGCTGCGGCGCATCGCCTCGCAGACCGTCGCGGTGGCCACGGTGTTGTGCCGGGTCAGCTCCCGGGCGCCGCCGCGGATCGCGCCGGCGCAGTTGATCACCACGCCGGGGTGCACGGCGTCCAGGAAGCGGGTGAGCGCCCCCGGGCTGCCGGTGGACAGGTCGAAGCGCACGTCGGAGTCGTCCCGCCGGCCGAGCGCGGTGAGCTGCACCGCCGGGTCGGCGAGCAGCCGGTCGGCGACGTAGCGCCCGAGGAAGCCGGTGGCTCCCAGCAGCAACACCCTCATCGTGTCGTCTCCCCCCGCCGCGCGTCGGCGCACGTGGAACGTTCAGTGGTCATCGGTACAGCTCCTTGTCGGTTTACTGAGGTCTTCGGCCACCGCGCCGGGCGCGCTACCCGTCCGGACGCCCTGCCCGGCCGGGCGCGCTACCCGGCCGGGCGGCCGGTCCAGGGACGCCGGTGCGCGGAGGCGCCGGCGAGCAGTGCCGCGGTGCGTCCGAGCAGGCCCGCGGCCGTCACCCCGCACAGCACGGCAGGGACGGCTGCCGGACCGAACGCGGCGGTCAGCTCCTCCACCGGCGCCGCGAGCACGCCCAGCCACGGCAGTCGGGCCGCGAACAGCACCGTGAGCACCAGGAGTTCACCGGCGCAGGCGACAACCAGCGCGGTCGCGGCCGGCCCGGGGAAGCCGTGCCCGGCCAGCAGCAGGGCGAGGAAGAACAGCAGCGCGAGGGTGGTCAGCGCGACCGCCTCGGCCGGCGGCACCCCGGCGCCCGGCTCGACCAGCCGGTGGACGGCCAGCCACACCGACGCCAGACCGGCGACGAACAGCCCGAGCGTCAGCGCCAGCAGCGGCCGCACGGCGGAGGCGAACTCGGCGAGCCCCCGGCACACCGCCAGCCTGGTACGGACCCGCACGTCGAACCAGCGGGCGCAGCCGAGGCCGACGGCCACCGCGAACGCCAGCGTCAACGGCACCCGCCACGGGGCCGGCTCCGGCGGCTCCTCGGGGCCGCCCGCGAGCACGGCCGCCAGCAGCGCGTCGCCGTACAGGGCGTACGCCGTCAACCCGCAGGCCGCGAGCACCCCGCGCGCGGGCACCGCCAAGCCCCGCAGGGACCAGGCGAGCGCCAGCGCGACCAGCACGCCGCCACCGACCCCCACGGCCAGCCGGGTCGCCGCCGGGCTTCCCTCGGTCGCCGTCAGCGCGAGGAAGGTGGCCAGGCAGAGAAGTCCGGGCAGCAGGG